>NZ_JBAGBW010000013.1 GCF_039822205.1 Thermodesulfobium sp. 4217-1 | reverse complement strand
AGATTACCCACTACCATTGGGGGCACTGAGTTGCCAAGATCATCCACAATATCAAGGTGCGCGCCTAAGAATTGAATACCGCAAGAGCCAGCCTTCATTGGAGTAAGCCACGCAGCTCCAGCTAGAGGACAGCCGGCAGTTTCTGTCTGACCATAAGTATTATTAAGATATATCTTCCCCTTGCCAATTTTCTCATAAACCCATTTCCAGGCCTCAGGGTTTAAAGGTTCGCCCACAAAAGCCACTACATCTAATGAGCTAAGATCGTAGGTTTGAAATTTTTCTTCTCCAAATTTCATCAACATTCTGGTAGCAGTTGGAGAAGTCCACCATTTGTTAACCCTATACTTTTCTAAAATTTGATAAACTCTATCTTGTTCAGGATAATCTATTGAGCCCTCATAAAAAATAGTTGTAATGCCATTTGACAGAGCACCAACTATACCCCATATATGCATTGTCAACCAACCAATATCAGCCATACACCAAAAAACATCATCCTGGTGCAAGTCTAAGTGGTACTTTGCATAAATATAGTTATTTATCACAAAAGCATTTCCTGAATGAACTACACCTTTTGGCTTGCCAGTAGTTCCGCTTGTGTAAAAAACAAGACCTGGTTCATTTGCTTCAATAAATTCAGGTTGAAACTCAGCATCAGATTTTTCATTAGCTCATCCCACCAATGATCCCTACCAGCTTTCATGCTTACAGGATTATCAGCTCTCTTGATAATTATAGAAGCCTTTATGCTCTTGATTCCTTCAATCGCAATATCAGCTTTCTCCTTTAGGCCTATAACCCTGCCACGTCTGTAAATTCCGTCCGCAGTTATAAAAACATGGGGCTCAAAATGATTTAGCCTCTCTCTCAAGGCATTAGCAGAAAATCCTGAAAACACGGTGTTAAACAATACCCCCATTCTGTAACAGGCAAGGACTGCTATGACCGTCTCAGCCAGATTTGGAAGATAAATTGATACCCTATCACCTTTCTTCAATCCAAAGTTTTTTAAAACATTACAAAATTTATTAACCTCGCAAAGAAGCATTCTGTAGGTAAAAAACTTCGTTTCATAATTTTCGCCTTCCCATATTAGCGCCAGTTTATTTGCATAACCTTTTTCAATGTTCCTATCTAACATATTGAATGCGGGATTTGTAATTCCACCAGAAAAAAATCTAAAGTCTGGGAACTCCCCTTCCATAGTCTTTGACCACGGATGGAACCAGGAAAGCTCATTCGCTACATCCTCCCAAAATTTTTCAGGATCATCCCAAGATTTTTTTAATAAATTATTAAAGTCCTGAATGCTACCAGCATTAGTCCCTTTGACTTTCTCTTTATTTGGCAATATTATTTTGCTCTCTTTAATCATATTCAAAGTTTCATTTTTCGCTTCAACAGACATTTTACGCCTCCCAAAATATAGATTTGTCTCAAGCAAATTAAAAAAGTTATTGGTATATCATAAAAAAAATAAATTGTCAGAATTTTACAACAAAATTATGATTTTGTAAAGGAAGCAGATTCTGGAACTAAAAAATAGTTTGTAGATAGGTTATAATTAGAATAAAAGGAGGTCTAACAGTGCTCAACATAGGAGATAAAATTGATGATTTTTGTCTTAATGGAATAGATGAAGGTTCGAATGAAAAAGTTTTTTGTTTTAAAGACTTAATACAAGATAGAAAAAACCTTATTCTTTACTTCTATCCAAAAGACAATACGCCTGGGTGCACCACAGAAGCGTGCGATTTCAGAGATAATATGAACTTCATATTGAAATATGCTGCTATTGCAGGTGTTAGCCCTGACTCTATTGCATCACACAAAAAATTTCAGGAAAAGCATAGTTTAAACTTTCCTCTTCTCTCTGATCCTGAGAAGAAAATCTTAACTCTTTTTGACGCATACGGTGAGAAGAAAATTTATGGAAAAACAAGTATGGGAGTTATTAGATCTACATTTTTAATTACACCTGACATGATATTGAAAAAAGCATGGCGAAATGTCAAAGCAAAGGGCCATGTCGATACTATTTTAAAATATTTTGAGGTCATTATTTAAATTTTGGAACATGATAAACAATATCCAAAAATCTTAATTTACAGCTTTTTAAAAAAATTATTCCCTTATGTCTTCCCTTACTTATATGCTAACAAAACATTAGACAAAGAAAAAACAATTTATAATACAGAATCAAAGGCAGGAATTTCATTTGATTATTTGTTATCACTTATAATAGCCGCTTTAATAGCCACTATAGGTCTTATTACAAACAGCGTAGCAGTGATAATAGGTTCAATGCTTATTTCACCTTTATTGGAACCAATTATAGGTTTAGGATTAGCCATAACAACTGAAAATAATCAGTTGATAAAAAAGTTAATATTTAAAATCATTGTAAGCGTAATTCTAACTATTGTTTTTACAACAATTCTTACCACAATCTCTCCATTAAAAGAACCTACTACAGAAATAATTTCAAGGACAAATCCAAATTTATACGATTTATTGATAGCATTATTTTCTGGCATAGTTGGAGTCTATGCAACTATAAAGAATAAAAATAATTTAACAATAATACCAGGAGTCGCAATTGCCACTGCAATCATACCGCCTCTTAGCATTATAGGATTTGGTATAGGTACTTCAAGTTATCTAATATCTATGGGTGCCTTTTTGCTTTTTTTTACCAATTTTATTGCAATACTTTTCTCGTCTGTTATAACTTTTATTTATTTTGGTTTTCTAACAAAAATAGAAATTGCAGCAAAAGACTCTGTCATTAGAAAAAGATTAACACAGATATTTATTACCATGATAATTATCTCTATTCCATTGATATATTCTCTATATACCACAGTATCTTACATAAATCTTAACAACCAGGTATCAAATATTATTAAACAGGATATTAAGAATAGTGCGAATCTATATTATTTAAAAGTAGAAGAAAAGTCTGATAAAATTTATGTCTCGGCAATAATTTTAGCAAAAGACTATCTTAATGAGCAAAAAATTAAAGAAATTAAAAAGAATTTAGAAGATAAATTTAAAAAGCCCGTAGATCTAAAATTAAGCCAAATAATAGGTCAAATGCCAAAATTAAGCCTTCAAAACCCCCAACAACCTATAACTCCAATACAAACCCCAGAAGAAAAAATAAGCAATGCCACAAAAGATATTAATGATGTTTTTAAAACAATCACAGATTCAATAAATAAACTTATATCCCCGGATTTTATAGAAAGTTATAATTTCGCTGTTTCAAACAAAGGTAAAGACTATCTCACATTGGAAATAAAAGGAAACCATATATTTTCTTTAAATGAAACTAAATTTATACAAAATTATATTGAAAATATAATAAATACAAAAATCAACCTAACTATAAATACAAAACCCTTTCTTACACCAATTCCGATTTTAAATGAAAATGACTTTAAGATTTCTACCAATGATATTAATAATTTACAAATAATCAAAAATGTCTATAGTTCAAATAAAAATATATCTATCAACATTAACTGCAATTATAATAACAATGCGCTTAAAAGTGCAGCAGAACAAAAAATAGCATCAATTATAAATTATATAGAAAGTAGTCTAAAAATTCCAAGCAAATCAATAAATAGTAAAATTACATTCAACCCAACAGCAGCAAATTCTTCCATAAAAATAGACTTTCAATAAGCAAAACTTATTTATAAAACAATATGAAATTTACAAATCACTAGGAGGCTTTGAAGTAGCTTTTTCAATTTTATTGTACATTTCGCCATTTATATAGTCTAATGTTATTACATACGGGAATTCATTTTTAGACAAGGTAGAAGGATCTTTTTTGTCGAACCCTAAGTGAATAGCGTTTGGAAAATTTGACTTTGTAGCAAAAGTCCAGATACAAGAAGTATCAAAATCCTTGCCTGTGCAGGTATTATAAGGACCATATTTTTGAGTAATAGAATCTCTTAAATTAGAAAAATAGTTCATCATATCGTTTTGACTGGTTTCGATATAAAAAGTGCCATAATAAAACTTATTATCTATAAATCTCAAAAATAATTTTGCCAATTTATCAGAGAAAGCCGTATAATAAGCGTAAGTAGTAGTTTTACTATTGCTATCCTCCAATTTATTCAAGAAGCTTGTATTTGGTCGATCCTTTATAACATCTTTCATTTCTTGGACAGATGAACCCCATTGAATTCCTATAAAACCATTTAAATCTCTTGCGATAAAGCCATTTAGCCACTCGCCTTTATAAATTCTTCCATCAGCCCAGGTATACGTACCCTGTCCATTTGGTTTGTTATCTTTAAATTCGCCCTCATAGATAGCTCCATCTGAAAATTTATACATTCCGTTTCCATTCATCTGCCCGTTTTTAAAATCTGCATTAAAGGAATCGCCATCTGAAAAATTCATAGCAGCGTGACCATTGAGGTAGCCATTATCAAATTCGCCGACACCACTTCCTTTGTAGCCTAAACCTTTATCGTCTTGCAAAATTAAACTTATCTTGCCCTTACCCTGAGCCTTACCGTTTACACAATCACCATCCCAATTAACAGAAATAATTTTATAACTATCAGATGACCAAAGCACCTGGCAATTTGTTTTGGGATCGGTAGCAGAACTTTGAATAGCAAATCCTGTATTCTGAAAAAACATAAATGAAAATAGAAAAATAGAAAGAAATGATAAAGTTTTAAAATTCCCCAAGATATACCCTCCTAAATGTTTTATATTTGTCATTATATCATAACTATGTCTTTTGCAAAAAACTTTAAGAAAACTTTCTACTTTTTACCCACTGTCTTGAACAAATAGTCTGGTACAAGCAAAAAGCGCATTTTTCTTCAATTTTGTTCGAAACTGGCAAGAATGGAATATCTATGCTTAGAATTTCTGAAATTAAATATTTTAATGCTTCATGATAAGCGCTATGCTTATCATCATCGAATTGGAAATACTCTTCATTGTCAATGTTCCTCAAGCTCCATATACCAGATGTTATCGTCTTAAAGTCAACTTTTTCAGAATCCTCAAATAAAAATACATAAAATGGCAGTTGAAATGACCTAATATTTTCGTACCACGTATTTCTATTTTCTATATTAGGCAAAAAGCTTTGTTTAGGTATCTTGGCAGCACCAGTCTTATAATCTATTAGAAAGTATTCACTTTTTAATTCATGAATCCTGTCTACCCTACCTTTTAACTTTATTTTCTTGTTATCACAAAAAATATTAGATTTGAACTCCTTTTCAAGATACAAAATTTTCATACCGTTTAGCTCTCTTATATTTTTTTCAAGAACCCTTTTAAGGGCTAATCTACATTGTTCTTTTTGAAGCAGGACTTCTTTCGAATGATTGTCTTGAAATTTTTCATCCAAAAAAGAGTTGATAAAATTCATTTCATTATCAAAGTTTACGTTAGCAAATTCTTTTCCTAACCATTGTTTAAAATATAAAAACAATATTTCATGTACCACATTACCTATTTCGCTGCTGCTAATATCTTCTTCAATCTTCTTGTGTTCTTTTAAGTTCAAAACATAAGAATAATAAAATGAAAGCGGACATCTTAAATATTTATCAATTGATGAGGGACTAAATTCAAAGCTTTCAAGAAGTTTTAAAATTTCATCATTTTTTTCAATAGGGCCTGGGTTTTCCTGAGTAAAAGAGATTGGAAAATTTATACTTTCTTTAGGGATAGGCATTTCAATAGATCTATTAATTTTCTGTAGTTCCCAAATTATACTTTCCACAAACCTTGAAAGTGATTTTCCTACAGAATTAGAATAGAAGAAATTAATTTCATTTGCGCCATTTATTAAACTAACAAAATTAGCTTTCTGAAGGTCTTCGTTGTCTTTTGCTGTAGGCAGATTTAAAATTTGTCTAATATCCTGAGTTAAAAAAGGCATCTCTTTTATCACATTGGGCACATTATCATCACTAATATCTATATAAAAAACCCTTTCAAAATTTATATTTCTTGTCTCAAGCGAACCCAAAATTTGAATGCCATCTAAAATTGATGAAGAAAAAGGAATTCTGGCGTTTTGCATAAAAAATCTTAATAAATTAAAATACTGGCTATGCCCTGTCGATTTCAAACCTGAAATTTCTGATGATTGTAACTCAAAGACAGTCTCATAAGCATATCTAAAAAAATTTGATCCATACAGATTTAGATTTCCTAATGACTTTTCTGATATATAGTCCAACAATTCATTAATCTTACCAGTAAAGTCAGATAAATTTTTCACTGATAAGAAAGCTCTAACTATTTTGCTATGAACCTCAATTAAAAAGTCAGTTAAGTATTTTTTAAAATCATCATCAGCACCTATTTCTATATTTAAAGATTTTATCGTATCAATAACGTCGTTATAGATTTCAGATTTCTCTTCAATTTCTTTTAGGGAAATAAAAATCTTGTTGTTATTCCTAATATAAGCGTGAATTTTTTGAAAAAGCGTTCTTGTAACAGTGCTTTGCAGGTTCTGAATGTCCTGAGATTCTTCTGAGTTAAAAGAATATTTATCAAATTTTAAAGTTTTTACATAAGGGTGAAATAGTAGATTTATATAATCGGTAGAATAAAATTTAAAATTATTTATCCTGGAGAGCAAAGTAGCAATCATATCAAATAGTGAATATATAGGAGTTCTTGAAAGAGGATACCCCATAGACACGTTGTACCTTTCGCCATCAGGAATCGCATTGTATAATACAGGAAACAGACTCGCCTCAGATACAAGGAGTATAAGATCCTTACTGCTCAGTGGTTTTTTCTGCTCTAACAACTCCCTTAATTTCAGTATCTGACCATTTAAGGTTTGGGATTGAAATATATAAAATTTTTTATTTTTTAGATCACAAAATTTTGAACTTTTTTTAACAAAAAAACGCGATTCTTTATTATTTAAAATATTACTGAAAAGTTCTTTTTCACTTTCATTTAGGCTGTAAAAGCCGCCAATTACAAAGTTTTTTTCGGGCAAGCTAACTTTTGAAACAAAGTTGTACCTTGTAGCCCTTGTAGACACCAACCTACCTTCAATTTCAGAATAAAAATCTCTATATAGAACAAAAAAATCTCTCATTCTATATGAGAAGTCGGTTTCGAAAACTTTATTGATTAGAAAATTTTCACTAGACTCATTCTGTGAGAAATTAATTATTTTCTCATAAGCATCAAAATTTACTTTATTAATAAATAGTTCTTCAAAATCTTTAAAAAACTCTTTTCCCCATGGAATAAACTCATCAAATGAGTTGTGAATCTTACTAAAAGATTCATATTTTTCTGATCCATTCAATAAATTAAATAATAAATAAATAGCCTCCATTAGATTTATCTTTCTATATGATTGCTTACCTTGTTCATATAGATTGTCAACAAAATCGTCAATAGAATAAACTAAAGGGGATCTAAATGTATTTTTGAGATATTCAGAAAATTTGGAATAAAGATAATGGATAGCTCTTCTGTTTGGAAAAACAATCACACAGTCTTCTAAAGATACATCTGAGGTGACATAATTTGCAACCTCATTGATAATATCAGAATCTTCATTTAGATAGCATATCTTGTTACGATTTTCTTCGAAAAATTCAAAATTAGTCATTCTTGTATACAATCTCTTCTGAAAGATTATCGATATCTAATATTACTCCAATTGTATCTTTTTTGTAGACATCGTAAATAATCTTCATATATTGTCTTATTTGTTTATAATATTTTTCTTTTTCCAGATTTTTATAATATTCTTTTATGCCAGTTTTATAATCAACCACATAAATAGTATCTCTGTCTACTACCAGTCTGTCAATTCTAAAAACCCTACCCCTCTTGTCAACGAAGTCAACTTCGGTATATATTTTACTTTCATTACTAAAATATCTTTGAAATTTCTCATTTGAAACCACATCAAAAATTTTTTGCATAACTTCTTCATCAAAAAGTTCAACATCTTTTTTATAAATTTGAATTATTTTATCTAAATTAACTAAATCTTCTCTAAACTTTATTTGTTCTAAAATCTTATGAATCAAGACACCCCTTCTTATGCTTTCTATATCTTCCTTCTTCCAATTTTTTTCTTCCCTCAATGGATCCCTAAGAAAGGATTGAGCAAAGGTTAAACAAGTAAGCCTTGCATTCTTTGAAGAAGTATTGATAAAATTATTTATACTCCCAATTTCTTTTACAAGCTTTCTCACATTTTCAAGGGTTTTCTCTTTTCTAAAACACAAAAAGTTATAAAGCTCGTGCCTTGCCCTTGTCATAGCCACATATAAAAGATTCAAGTCGTCTATCATACAATTAACTTCCTCATTATAAAAAACCTCCCCCAGAAGATCGTTTTTTTCTGAAAGGTCTTTAGTAATATGTAACAAAGAAAGACTCTCATTAGTAGGAGCACCAGTCTTACGAATATCATCTTCATTTAACACAAAAAGGTTAGAAATAGATCTATTTTTTCCAGAAATGCCAAAACTGCTTTCAGCATCTACAATGTTTATAACTACTGGAAATTCTAACCCCTTAGCCTTGTGAATAGTCATTAGCCTAATAGCATCACCGAAACCAGAAATCTCCACTTTGAAAACATCGGTCTTCTCCCTTTCAACAGCCTGCAACAAATTGTTTATATCCACATAACCTGAAGATTCAATCTCGGTAACAATTTCTAAGAATTTTACTAAATATGCTGATTCCTCTGGAAAATTAAATGAAATTTTGAAGGTAGAAAATATCAAAATAAGCAAGTTATAAATGGGGATATATCCTGATTTGAGATATATTTCTCTTAAGTATTTATTCCAAATTTCGATATAATTATCCTTAAAAGCAGTATATATATTCTTATCTCGATTGATAAATAGAAATTCTCTTATCTCGTTTAGGGATATGCCTTCGCTAAGAAGGATCTTTTCCATTACTTTACTAAGTAAAAAGGTAGAAAAATTTAAATTATCAGCAGGAGACTCGATAAATTTTAACAGTGATATAATCTCTTGAATTATCTTTCTATCTCTAATGTCCAATGAGCTTTCTGAAACAATGCTATAACCACCCTCCAAAAGCCAGGATGAAATTTCATTTACCTGAGAATTTGATCGGGTCAGTATTGCAATATCGCTTAATTTAAATCTTTTATTTAAATCAGACAACAAATTTAGCAATTTTGTCCTCAAATCGTAATCGTCATCAAGCCCATCTTCCAAGCCATCATCGCTTCCTGTGTTGTCAAAAAATGCAACCTGAGTCTTGAAAAAACCTAAATCGCTTCTTTCTTCTAAGGGAAACTGCAAATAATCGCTTAAGCCTGAGAGGTTATTCGCAGTAGATACTTGATCAAATATGTCTTCTTGAAAAAATTTTCTAATACTTTCAATTAGTACGCCATCGCTTCTAAAGTTATTTTCTAAATTTAAGAGATAGGTATTTTTCATTGGCTTATCTATTGTTTCTTTCATAATCTTGTAATCTGCGCCTCTAAAGCTATAAATTGATTGTTTAATGTCACCTACTGCAAACATAGAGCCGTTTCTTGTCATTAGATCGTCACAAAATCTCTTTAAGCACCCCCATTGCACCTCGTCTGTGTCTTGAAATTCATCTATCATCATATGATAGATATGACTTCCCAAACAGAACTGAACTTTAATTATGTTATTATTATCAAGATTTTCAAATATTAGTTTGTTTATGTTGCCAATATAAATTGACCCAAGTTCATTGTAGCAACCTTGAAGGACTGACTTAAATTCAGTAAACAAGTTTATATATTGCTGATATTTTACCTGGCATAAAATGGGTAAATATCCGTAAATTAGATGAACAGATGCGTCCCATTCCTTCTTTAGATGACTATAAATATCGCTTTTCTCTTTATTAAATGGAAAGCTTTTATAGATTTTCCTAATAATACCCACAATATTTATTTCAGGATTGTTTAATTTATCAATAAGCTTTATAAATTTTTCTTCATGAATTTTCCCATTTAATGCCAAACCCTTTTTCAGACCTTGTTCGGCTAAAGATGCCAAGTATTTCATTAGTCTTTTTACTTCATTTATCGATGGTTCAATATTCTTATTTTCCTTAAAGTATCCTAATTTTTTATTCTCTAAATTCAAGAGATCTAACAGATTTTTTTTTATTTCTTCTTTTGGATTGAAATTAATAATATTGTTTGTCTCATTAATCCTTAAGTATTCTTCTAACTTTTGAAATTCAATTTCTTGGATAAGCCTATCAATAGCAAAATCAAATATCTCATCACTATCAATTTTTATATTGTTCGCCAAAATGTTTGTTTCAAATGGTAGAACTCTAAAAATCTTTGCCATAAAACTATCAATTGTGCTTACTTGAAACTCACTAAAATTTTCAAAAATCAGATCAATTGCTTTTTCAGAATGAAGCATTATATCTTCCAAAGAATCATACAATAGAGCAGTTAAGTTTTTTTTATCTGGCTCATTTAATAAACCTAAATTAATTTTCTTAAGCCATTCCAATATCCTCTGTTTCATTTCGTTTGCAGCATTTTTTGTAAAAGTCAAAGCTATTATATTTGGCAGAGCGTTATTCGATATATTTGTTGATAACAAAAACTGGCAAAACCGTATACTTAAAGTATAGGTTTTGCCAGAACCAGCTGATGCGCTTACCACATAAAAATGCGGAAATGTTAACTCATCATCGCGCTGCAAACTAGATAATCTTACTCTTTCATCCCCCAATATAATTTCCTATGTAATATTAAGAAATATTAACCAAGACTATTTCTCTCAACCTTTTTCAACCAGCCATTAGGACCTTTTATTTTGCCAGTTTGTACTCCTACATAATATTCATATATTTGTTTAGCAAATTTGCCTACTTTTCCATCTCCAACTGTAATTGATGAACCGTCTTCGAAGACGTATTCTCCCACAGATGATATTACTGCTGCAGTACCAAATCCACCCGCTTCTACAATATCTCCAGATTTCACACTTTCAATAAATTCATCAAGAGGTACTCTCCTTTGAACAACCTTCAGGCCTATTTCCTTTTGCAACTCAATTATTGATTCAGAGGTAATGCTCTTCAATATGGTATCGGTAAATTCTGGTATAACCACCGTTCCATCCTTTTCAACGTGAAAATGATTCATGGCTCCAGCCTCTTCAATATATTTGTTTTCTGAATCAAGGAATAGCACCTGACTAGCACCAAATTTTTTTGCAAATTCTCCAGCCTTCAAAGAAGCGGCATAGTTGCCCGAAGCTTTTGCAGCACCAGTGCCCCCGCTTACAGCTCTATGAAATTTTTTGGTGATTAGAAGCTTTATTGGCTTTGTAAAACCAGCAGGATAATAAGCACCGCTTGGTGAAAGTATTACACAAAAAATATATTTACCAGATGGATGAACCCCCAAAGAATCTTCTGTTGCGAACATAAAAGGTCTTATATAGAGTGATGCACCCTCTTGCAGAGGAAACCACAGTCTGTCAACATCTATTAGGGCATGGACACCTTTCATTTGAGTCTCTTCATCAAGGGATGGCATACACAGTATATCAGCTGAAACATTTAACCTTTTAGCATTCTTATCGATTCTAAATGTATATATTTCACCATCGTCATGCATAAAAGCCTTTGCGCCTTCGAAAAGGGACTGTCCATAGTGTATTGATATAGCGCCAGGAGCAATCGGAATATTTGAATATGGCACAACTCTTGGGTTTTTCCAATTTGAATTTTCATAATCAATCAAAAACATATGATCCGTTCTCAATTGACCAAAAGAAAGCTGCCCTTCAGGCCTAAACTGTTCATTTCTTCTCTCAGATGCGTTTTTCAAGGTATAAGCGATATCCACTCTTTAACCCTCCATAAACATTATTTTTCTTCCTCATCGCTGATAGGATAATACTTTACTATTTTACCATCAATCACTTTTTTAATCTTATTGGCTGCTAGCAGTCTGTCCAGAACTGCCTGAGCAGTAACCAACGAATCTTTTACGCTAAACCTATATCCTTGAAAATGACTCCCAACTTTTACATCTTTAATCTCATTAGCAATAGACTTTACCGTAACTCCTTGAGCGTTCTTAATAATAAATGACATAGCTTTTTTTTCGAGCTTTATAGCAATCTGCTTTTGAAGCTCTTGCGGCATTTTATAAGAACGCCTATATCCATATATATAAAGCAGCGCACCCATAACGGCAAAAGAGAGAGTCCCTAAAATATAAACCTCAATATTCATAACGCATACCTCATTTTGTTCTCATTAGCTTAATTAGTTTATTGCTAGCAAGAATCCTAATAAAAACAATAAGCCTTTCAAGTGCAAATTCTGAATTGTCATCAAATTGTTTTTGCATATTAATTAGAATATCGTTTATAGTAAAATTTCCATCGCAGTGTTGCCAAACAAATTGACCGTATTTATCTAAATTAATAAAGCTCTTTCCGTAATTTGGAAACCATTTCTCAAATATTCTACGGAAGAAACCAGCATGATAGACGGTCAGCCGAAGCTGCCCGTCTATCATTTCATCTGAAACATTTACACTTTTAACAGGGTACATCGTTAAAAGATTGCCTTTATCTTTATTAAAACCAAACAATATTTTACTCTACCTCAACTTTTTTGTTCATCAAATAGACATAAACACCGATAGCTAAGAGGAAATAGAATAGCAGAGAAATAGGATTCACAAAGCCACCCCAGGTAAAGTTAACTGAAATATTAATATTTTCATAGACCAAGAATGCAAGGATTACGCCCATTAGAGAACCGCCAGCTATTAATCCCGAATTCAAGAGAACACCTTCTTCTATCTTTGCTCTTAACTTCTCTTTGTTGTTAACTGTCTTAGAAAGAATCAGATGCAAAAATCCACCAGTGGCAATTGCTGCAGAAGTTGGAATTGGCAAATACATTCCTACAGCAAAAGCTAATACAGAAATTCCTAAGAGCTCAGCAGCAATTGCGACAAAACCGCCTATAGCTACGAGAGCCCAAGGCATAGTGCCACCGATTACTCCTTTGATAATCAAAGCCATAAGCATAGCTTGAGGTGCAGGCAAGTCCTTCGTACCAAAACCGTATGCATGACCAAGCATAACTAAAACTGAACCGATTACAAACGATGAAGCAACAGCGCCTATGATCATTCCATATTGCTGTGCTCTTGGAGTGCCACCTACTAGGAATGCAGTTTTAAGGTCTTGAGATGTGTCACCAGCAACACAAATAGAAATACAGACAAGAGCGCCTGTTATAAGGGTTGCTACCATTGCGGTATCTCCGACCCATCCGCACAACCTAAATATTACAGCTACCAAAATAATGGTTCCTATCGTCATACCTGACACAGGGTTGCTAGATGAACCGATAATGCCTACGATTCTAGAAGACACAGTCGTAAAGAAGAAAGCAAATATTAGCATAAGAAACGAGCCTAAGAATCCAATGTTAAACTGAGGGGTAAGAGCTGTATAGAAAAATATGATACCCACAATAATGAGAAGTATCAAAAATGGCGTATCTCTTTGAGTACGAATGTCTTTTACAACATTAGTTCCCTTATTTTTGCTTAGACCTTTGATTGTAGCGTCAAAAGAACCAAGTATAGTAGGCAAGGACCTTATAAGAGTAATGAAGCCACCCACTGCAACAGCTCCAGCACCTACGTAACGAATATATGTGCTCCATAGAGCCCAATAACCCATCTGAGCTATAGGCACTGTCGATGGATAAATTGGAGTTGTCAAACCACTACCGAAATATGAAATCAAAGGCATTAACACAAGCCAGCTAAGTATGCCGCCTGCAAACATATAAAAAGATGCCTTAGGACCGATAATAAATCCTACACCTAAAAGAGCAGGCAGCGTATCAAAACCGATACCAGCTCCCTTTAGACCAGGAATACCCCAATCAGGGCTCTCGTTCCAAAGTCCTAAACCATCCATTAGAAATTGGTACAATGCACCAATTCCGATGCCCCAAAATACAGTTTTTGCGCTACTTCCACCTTGATCTCCAGCAACCAAAACCTCAGCACAAGCTGTGCCTTCTGGATAAGGCAAGTTGTGGTGTTCGTTTACTATCAAAAGCTTTCTAAGAGGCACCATTAAAACAACGCCCAAGATGCCACCCAATAGAGCCATAGTATTAAGCTCTAAAAGACCTGGATTGTATCCCCAAATAAATAAAGCAGGCAATGTAAATATTACACCTGATGCAATTGCTTCACCTGCAGATGCAATTGTCTGAGCAATAGTATTTTCAAGAATAGTACCCCTTCTGAATATCCCCTTTAAAACGCCCATAGACATTACTGCAGCAGGGATACTCGCACTAACTGTCAATCCTGCTTTCATTCCAAGATACGCATCTGCAGCTCCGAATAATATCGCCAAAAAAACACCAATGGCAATAGCAGTTATAGTAAACTCAGGAATAACCTTATCTGCAGATATATAAGGTACGTAGTCTTCCCCTGAAACATTAAGATAATTTAACTTTTTTCTCTCTTCCATATCAATCACCTTTCATAATAATATACTGCTAGTTTTTAATAGATTTTTACTAAAAGCTACAAACTATTTATTAACAGATAATTTCACCATGGCTTCAGCATATATTGCAGAACACGTAATTAAGTCTGAAATACTTGCATATTCATTCGCCTCATGACACATGTCTTGCTTGCCTTCAAAGAGTGGTCCAAAAGAAACAGTGTTTGGTATGTGTTTTGAATATGTACCGCCACCAATAGAAAGTGGAGGCGTAGTGGAGTTTACATGCTTTCTATATATCTCTAACAAAGTTTTAACCAGAAAATGATCCTCTGGGTAGAAAAGCGGTCTATCTTTTAACACAAATTCAATTTTGGCACCTGTCTGCCCAATAATTTTTACAAATTTTTCATTAATTGCATCATAATCCAAAGTTACAGGAGTCCTATAATTTATATCCAATGATAGAGTGCTGTTTTTAAAATCAACAATTCCCACATTGAAAGTTAACTTTCCGTATTTGTCCTCACAGAAAATTCCAAACTTTTTTGCATCTGTCTCGCTATCGATGTAGGCAGCAAGCCAATCAAAAGTATTTTTCACTCCTGAATTCAATGATAGTTTAGAAAGAAATACGATTAGACCCATTACGGCGTTCAAACCAGTTTCTGGATGTGCCGCATGTGTGCTTATTCCCTGACACTGTACACGTATCTTACTATCGTATTGAACGTTCCATTTATAAGGATATTGTGCTTCAAATTCCTTTATTAAATTAGATACTACTTCTTTATCCACATTGCTTAGAACAGCAGTTGCCTTATCTGGTACCACATTAGCTTTTGTGCCTCCAACAATCTCTTCAACAACTACTCCATCATTCTTTTGATCAAATTTCCAAGAAACTCTAACAAAGACCATCCCCTTTTCAGAGTGGATTACGGGAAACTCTGCATCTGGAGAAAAAGCATATATAGGGGGCTTTTCTTTTGCAAGATAAAGTGGCATATCGTTTGAACCTTCTTCTTCATTGGTGCCAAACAAAAGCCTTATCTTCTTATCTATCTTGGCTCCCAATTCCTTTATTGCGTATAAAGAATAAAGAGATGCAATGGCAGGTCCTTTGTCATCAATTGTTCCTCTGGCGAATATTTTATCCCCTTCAATTCTACCAACAAACGGATCGCTATCCCAACCATCACCAACAGGTACTACATCGAGGTGCGCCAAAGATGCCACGTAATCTTCAGAGTCACCATATTCTACTACCCCTACTGCATCATTTACCACAAAAGTTTTAAATCCCATTCTGCTCGCAATCTTTAAAGTTTCATCCAGACACTTTCTAACTTCCACACCAAATGGTGCCCCATCAACCTTTTCTCCCATTATGCTCGGATAGGTCAAAATTTTTTTTAAATCATCTAAAAATTCTGCTTTCTTTCCTTCCACAAACGATAAATAATCCATAATAAATGCTCCTTTAGACTGTCTAATTGGAATTAAAACATTAAAAAGGGGGTGCTGCGATCCCCTTCAAAATTTAGTTAGCACCAACCTCTTAGTTTCATTACTTCTATAACTCTCTTGATAGCCACCACATAAGCAGCCTGACGCATGCTGATGCCATACTCCTTAGCAGCATTTAAAACATTTTTGTAAGCATCAGACATCCTGTGATCAAGCCTCTTGTAAACGAGGTCTTCATCCCAATAATACATATAGAAATTCTGAACCATTTCAAAGTAAGATACTGTTACGCCACCTGCATTTGCAAGAAAATCTGGTATAAGATGAACTCCTTTGTTGAACAAAATCTTATCTGCGTCAGGTGTGGTAGGACCATTTGCAAGTTCGAGCACAATTTTTGCTTTAATTTCATTCGCATTTTCTTTTGTAATAACCTCTTCAAGTGCCGAAGGAGCTAAAACGTCTACATCCAAAAGTAAGAGCTCTTCATTAGATATGTCCTTTGCCCCTGCAAACCCATGAACAGATCCAGTCTTGTCTTTGTGCTCTTTCAAGGCTGCAGCATCAATGCCATCTGGATTATAAACTCCACCCTTACTATCGCTTAGTGCTACTGCCTTCATACCAAAGAGCTCTTCTGCAAGCAGTGCAGCATAAAATCCAGCATTGCCAAATCCTTGAATTGCTATAGTTGATTTTGAAAGATCGAGACCCAAAAACTTTGCAGCTTCTCTTAAAACATACATCCCGCCTCTTGCGGTAGCATCTCCTCTACCTAAAGATCCACCCATCTTAATTGGCTTGCCAGTAATAACACCAAACTGGTTTTTGCCAATTATCTTTGAATACTCATCCATCATCCATGCCATAATTTGTGGATTGGTATATACATCCGGTGCAGGGATATCCTGGTCTGGACCTATTAATTGCCAAACTTTATCGATATAGCCCCTTGCCAACCTCTCCAATTCATTAATAGACATTTCTTTAGGGTTACAAATTACTCCTCCTTTTCCACCTCCAAGTGGTAGGCCGATACAAGCTGTTTTCCAAGTCATCCAAGCAGACAAAGCTCTTACGGTATCAATTGTTTCTTCAGGATGGAACCTAATCCCACCCTTAAAAGGACCAAGAGCATTGTTATACTGGACCCTAAACCCATGAAAAACCTTTAAGATTCCATTATCCATCCTGACAGGGATAGATACATGAATCTCCCTCATGGGAGTTCTTAGAATCTGCATAACATCACTATCTATCCTCAAAATCTGCATAACCTCATCTAACTGATCCTGAACTACCTCAAATGGGTTAATTAAACTCAACTTACCCGCCTCCTTATATTTTAAGCCTTAAAACTCTTCTTTACATCTTATATTCTAATATTCTTTTAATACTTTCACAAATAACAAAATACATATATGTTAAATAAAATTTTTTTATATCATACAATTTTTTGTATTATAAATGTTTTTTAAAAAATTTGCAAATTTGATATATTTAAAAAAGATCATATAATTAAAACATGGAAAATTATATTAACTTAGAACAAATTTCAAAAGAATCTAATATTGCTGAGTCTACCATTAGAAGGTACATAAGCAAGTTCGAATTCCTTTTCGACATAAACAACGAAGGAAGACCGAAGCGTTATAACAAAAGCTGTATTCCTTATCTTATTAAAATTAACGAGATGTACAAAAGTGGTCTTACTACCGAAGAAATTAAGAAATCATTTAACGATGAAAGCGAACCTCAAGATCATGCTATAAATCTTGAGCGGAATTTAATCGATAAAAAGGGGGATTTGGACGATTTTGACAACAGTAAAGATAAAAACTCTCTGCTGCTGAAACAGATTTCAATTCTTGAAGAGATTAAAAATAGTATAAAAATTTTAGATGATGTCGACATGCTAAAAAAAGATCTTTACAAAAAAGAAATCGAAATTGTAAACTTAAAGAAAGAAAATTTTGAGTTAAAGCAAAATTTAAATAGATTGGAAGAAAAGATAAATTCATACGAAAAAGATCTAAATAAATTGAAAAAAGAATCTGATAACACGCTCATGGAGTTATTCAACAACTTAAAACTTGAACAACAAACTGAAGTCCAGAAATCTTGGTGGGGAAAAATATTTCCCAAATAAAAAAAATTTAAGGGGGTTAAATAATGAAGTTAGTTAAGTTTGTTCACAACAAAGAAGTAAAGTTTGGGGTAGTTGAAGGGAATGAAGTAATACTATTAGAAGAGAATTTTTTAAACTCTATTAAGAAGACCTCAGTAAAGCTAAGCCTAAGTGAAATAGAGCTTCTGTCTCCTGTCTCTCCTTCTAAATTCGTATGTGTAGGCCTAAACTATAGAGACCACGCAAATGAAATGAAAGAATCTCTTCCTACCGAACCTGTTCTATTCCTAAAACCATCTACTGCAGTCAACCATCCTAATTATCCAATTTCCTATCCGCCGCAAACAAAGAACCTGCACTATGAGGCTGAGCTCGTGGTAGTAATTGGAAAAACTGCAAAAGATGTCAAGATTGAAGATGCAAAAGATTATATATTGGGCTACACCTGTGGCAATGATGTAACCGCAAGAGACCTTCAGAAAAAGGATGTCCAGTGGACCAGAGCAAAGTCATTTGACTCATTTGCCCCAATAGGACCCTGGATAGAAACAGAAATCGATCCGAATTCCTTAGACATAAAATTAATTCTAAATGGCGAAATCAAACAAAAATCTAACACTTCCAATTTAATATTTAAACCTGATTTCTTGGTTAGCTTTATCAGTTCGGTTATGACCTTGTTGCCTGGCGATGTAATTATGACTGGCACACCCTCAGGTGTGGGACCGATGAGAGTCGGAGATGATGTAAGCGTAGTAATTGAAAATATAGGAACCCTACCAAATAGAATAATTTAAATCATCAGGAGGGAAAAATGTTTAAAAAATCGTTATTAATCTTTGTTTCTCTAATGCTCATCTTTGCAAGTATTTCTTACGCTGCTGCTCCAAACGATCAAGCAAGAGAGTATTTTGTTTTAGGTGAAAAATATCTTAACGAGTCAAGCTTCGACAAAGCAGAGATGTTCTTTCAACAAGCAATTGATACCGATCAGGGTTATGTTCAAGCTTATGACGAGTTAGCAAAATGTTATATAGGAACCAATCAACTTTCTAAAGCTGTAGATATCACTTCTAAAGCATTAAACATTGACCCAAACTATGTGGACGCCATGCTCACTCAGGGAATTGCTCTAAGAAAATTGGGAAGAAATAATGAAGCAATGATAATTTTAACCAATGCTACACAAAAAGATCCTTCAAACGCCAATATTTATTACAATTTAGGGTTGGTTTACTCAAACCAGCAAAACAATCAAGAAGCAATAGATAACTATACTAAGGCAATAAACCTCAATCCAAAATTCCCTGATGCCAGATATCAACTCGGCCTCTCCTATCTGGCCACAGATGATCTGTACAACTCATATACTCAATTTAGATCGCTAAAAGATACAAATACCAATCTTGCGAATTCTCTTTTTGACAAAATATATACTATAAAAAGTCTTTCAAGTCTCTACCCTGTCAACGTGATAAACGATCAAAGCGCTGAGCAACTTTCGACTAATGCAAATACAGCATTCGAAAAGAAAAACTACGATCAAGCAGTAACCTTGTATGAAAATCTTCTAGTAAAAGATCCTGATAATCTAACAGCATCAGCTAGGCTTGGAGACATCTTTAGGAGCAGATCGGACAATGGCATGACTTTTCAAGCATATAAAAATGCAATAAGGCTTGATCCTGATAACGCAAACTACCACTACTATATTGGTGTCGCCTTGGCAAAACTCGGCGAAAAATACTTTGCAATGACAGAACAAAAAATACTGAAAAACTTAAATCCAGACCTCGCAAATAAGCTTTTTTTAGAAATCTATAAATATAACTATTAATATGTCAGTAAAAAACAGCATAAAGGGTATAGTTTTCGATTTTGACGGAACACTTGTTGACACGCTGGCAGACATTGCCATAAGCGCCAATATGGCTCTTGAAGAAGGTGGATTAACTCCTTACCCAATCGAGAGCTACAAAAACTTTGTCGGTGAGGGATCAGAGGTTTTAATAGACAGGATAATCCCAAAAGAGAAATATTCAGAAGATTTAAAATCAAAATTACTCAAAAATTATAGCGAAATTTATAGGAAAAACTGGTCAAAAAATAGCAAACCCTATGAGGGAATATATGAAATTTTAGATTTTTTAAAAGATAGAGACTATTTAGTAGCAATACTCTCAAACAAGCCAGATCCCTTCACAAAAGAGATGGCAAATTTCTTCTTTCCAGAATTTCCTTTCCTAAAAATTTTAGGTGCAAGACCCCAGATACCCAAAAAACCTGATCCAATGGCAATCTACGAAATCATTTCTTTCTCAAAATTAGAAAGTTGCAATTGGTCAATGGTTGGAGACACCGCAGTAGACATAAACACGGCTAAAAATGCAGAAATCCTACCCATTGGTGTCCTTTGGGGCTTTAGACCAGATGAAATTTTGAAGGAAAAAAATGTCTTACATATTAATCAGCCAAAAGATATAATCTCTATCTTAAACAGTGATTAATAATAAAAAGATTAATTTAACTAAATTAGTTGAAAATATTTCTTACTCACAAACATTATTTATGTTAAACCCATATCCTTATGAACATTCCTTAAAATTAAGCTTTATTTCTAATCTTATATCAAGAGAAATGAAATTAGAAAAAACTCAGAGAATTGATCTTTATCTTAGCAGCTTATTGCATGATATTGGAGCTCTTTTAAGTGAGAGCTCCTGTCTGCTTGAATTAAACAAAAGGAAAGAAATCAATATTCAAAATCACGCTCATTCTGGCTACGAATTATTAAGAGATATACCCTTTTTTGATAAAATCGCATCTGTCATCAAGGATCATCACAATGAAGATACACAAAACTTACTTTCAAAAATAATATTCTTCGCCGACGAAATAGAGGTTCTAATTAGAAACAGCAATTTTACAAGCGCAAATGAAATTCAAGCAAAAGCTTTCTCAATTTTTAAAGATAAAACTTCATTCAAAGATATTCTTGATGCATATTTAGTTGTCTCAAAAAACGATTTCTTCTTATTTTTACTAAACAACCTTGAAGAGTTAAAGAAAGAAAATTCTTTGTTAGTAGAAGATAGATTTGAAATCCTAAATGATGAGCAATTAGGAGATTTAGCTAAAACTATTGCAAAAAATTTTGTTGACGCAAAGAGCGAGTTTACCAAACTTCACTCGATCGACGTAACCTATACTGCTGTGTCAATTGCCAAAGCAATGGGATTTCCCCCAATGGACTGCCAAAAGATCGAAACCGCTGGCTTTTTGCACGATATTGGAAAAATTTTTATCCCGCTTGATATTCTAGAAAAACCTGATAAATTAACAGGAAGTGAATGGCTAACCATGAAATCGCACGCTTATTATACATATTCATTTTTAAACTCTCTGGGATTAGATAAAGAAATTATAGATATAGCATCTTTTCATCACGAATGTTTAGATGGCAGCGGTTATCCATTTGGTTTGGAGGGGAATGATCTTAGTAAACTACAAAGAATTATAGCAGTTGCAGACATCTATGCTGCACTTAGACAGCAAAGACCATATAGAACAGATAGAATGAAGCATGAAGAAGCCATTGAAATATTGGAAAAAATGGCAAAAACGGGGAAGATAGATATGGAGGTTATAAAAAGCATTCCATATAATCTAATTATGCTATGGGGATATTAAATATACCTGAGACATCTCACTCTATGATTTGTTTTTACTTCTATAATCTCAGGAAAACTTTCTCTACACTTATCAACTTTTAATTTACACCTTTCTAAAAATGGACACAATTTTAATTTCGCGCTTTCAAGGTTAATTGGTGATTCAAAAGCTTCTAATTCCACATTCTTAGCTCTGTCAGAATACAAAGATGGAGCTGATTTAATCAAAAGTCGTGTATATGGGTGAAGGGGATTGTTGAAAATACTATCAGTAAAGGCCTCTTCCATCATCAAGCCCTTGTAAAGGACTATTGATTTGTTACACAGATATTCGACAATAGAGAGATCGTGAGATATTATCATCATTGTAAGATCGCTTTTAGCATATATCTCTTCAAATAATTTCAATATTTGAGCCTTTACAGAGAGATCCAGCGAAGAAACAGGCTCATCGGCGACCAAGAATTTTGGCTTGAGAATTAAAGACCTGGCTATTGCTATTCTTTGCCTTTGACCACCGCTAAATTGATACGGAAATTTCCCAAGGTCATCACTTTTTAGCCCAACATTTTCAATTATTTCATCTACCATGTCCTTTCTTTTAATTATTTCAATGCCCCCAAGAATTAGAGGTTCAAGAAGTATGTCTAAAACCTTCATTTTAGGATTAAAAGACGAATATGGATCCTGAAATATGAAAGAAGTGCTCTTTTGAAACTCTCTAAAATCCTTTTTGCTTAATTTAAAAATATTATTGTTGTTGTAGTAAAGAAACCCACTAGAAGGTTTCTCTAAGCCCACAAAAATTCTTCCAAGGGTGCTCTTACCTGACCCAGTTTCTCCAACTATTCCTATGATATCTCTATCTTGAATGCCAAATTTAATGTCCTTTAATGCATCTAAACCTACATCTTTTAAGCGTAAAAAGTTTCTTTTATAGAAGGTCTTACAAATATTTTCTGCCTGAAATAGCACTATTTAAACGCGCCCTTATTAAAACAGGCTACAAATCTATCTCTATCTACCTGTTCTAACAACAAAGGTCCGTTACATTGTTCTGTTGCAAAATCGCATCTTGGCAAAAATGGGCATATATGATCGGGAAAGTCATGCAAAGAAGGGATGCTGCCCCTAATTCCTTTAAGAATTTCTAATTTTTTACCAGTCTTTCTTGGTATCGAAGACAAAAGCCCAAATGTATAAGGATGTAGAGGATTTCTTAATACGTCCTCTGTTTTGCCGCTTTCCATTATTCTTCCGCAGTACATCACCACAACCCTATCGGTATTTTCCCATATTACCCCTAAATCATGAGAAACAAGCATTAAAGAAAAATTCAAATTTTTTTTAAAACCTTTTATTAAAGCTAAAATATCTCTTTGCACTGTTACATCAAGAGCAGTTGTAGGCTCATCAGCTATAACTATCTCTGGACCGCAAGAAATGGCGATAGCAATCATCACCCTCTGTCTAATGCCACCGCTAAGCATAAATGGATATTTGTTTAGAACTAATTCTGGCCGATCTATCTTGACATCTCTCAGAAGATTCATTGCAATCTCAACCGCGTCAGACTTTTTTATCAACCTATGAGCCTGCAAAGTCTCAACTATTTGGTCCTTCACAGTAAGAAGCGGATGAAGAGAACTCATCGGGTCCTGAAAAATTATTGCAATATCTTTGCCTCTAACTTTTCTAATTTGATCTTCTGTAAGCTTCAAAATATCCCTATCTTTAAAAAGTATAGATCCTGATACTATATTCCCTTGTTTTGGTATCAGGTTCAAAATAGAATTTGCAAGGATTGTTTTACCCGAACCCGATTCTCCTACTATACCTAAAAATTCATTTTCATAAAGGCTAAAGTTGACGTCATTTAAAACCTTTGACCATTTCTTGTTCTTTTCAGAATAAAACCCTAAGGTTAAATTTTCTACATCCAACAATGCCATTAATAAGCTATTTTTACCACTTATTGTTATGAATTATTGAACTATCTAACTCACCATGTGGTTTTTTATTTTCAGCAGGATATCCAAGCGACACAATTGCAAAAGGGATCAAGTTATCAGAAATATTAAATATTTTTCTAAGACCATTCATTCTTTCTTCTACTGGATAGATGCCGACCCAGCAAGATCCTATGCCCAATGCAGTAGCGGCAATGAGCATGTTCTCAGTAGATGCAGAGCTATTCAAGGGCCATCTGCCAGGATATTTTTCCAGAGAGGGATCGGACACTACAACTATTGCAGCATTTGCCTGTAAGAGCATGTGAGCATATTGGTGATATTTAAGAACCTCTTTTAATAAATCTTTGTCTTTTACTACTATATAATGACAAACGTTACCACCACCTGCAGACGGTGCAGACATTGCAGCTCTTAAAATAGTCTCTATATCTTCCTGAGATATTTCTTTATCAGTATAAGCCCTGATACTTCTCCTGCTAAACAATGCGTTAATTGCATCCATTGTATTGCCTCCTTATATGATAATAATTTATTAACATTTTAAAAGATTTTCAGCAATAATTAAAATATCAACTGGCCAAAATATCTGAGACCTTGGGTAAGTAATTTTTGGCAATCCCTTTATGGACCTACTGGAAAGGACTTTATCCCTAAAATAGATGGGAATATTTCCCATTCCATACAGCGCACCAAATAAAGATCCCACTAAAGCACAGTTCTTCGAAGTGTCTCCCCCTCTTATTGAAGTTTTTAAAATAGAATCTTCAAAATTATTTGAATGTAGCAACTCATAAAATAAGTTTTGAAGGCATACCAAAACATTTTCAGGTTTTGTATCGTGTTTTGGATGAGGTTGATTCTGGGCATCGGAAAGAGTACTCTTTAGAATATCCGAGAAACCATTTTCATTTACAAAATTAACAACGAACTTATACAAATCATCTTTTGTCATTTTCCTTTTCAAAGATAACCTAAGCGAATACAATAGAACTTTTGCGCACTCTAAACAAATATAATTTGGATTGGTTATCTTACAATCAAGCTCCGCAATGCTAAGGGCCTCTTGGAGCGAAGAGTTTAAAGTAAATATTGATATCGGTATAGTCCTTAATAAAAATGAATTTGAAACTTCATCAATAGACTCAGAAGAATATCCTTCTGGAATATGCCCCAATGAGTTAAGAGAGCTAAAAGCGCTCGATTGGGCAAAATCCACCTCTACTGGCTCAGAATTATACCAATACAGGTAAGCCTCAACAACTTTTTTATAGTTATATGAACAATATTTAGACAGAACCCTTGATTCTAAGATTACTATTTCAGAATTTACAGGCTCTAACATTTGATTTTCAATAGTAAAGTCAATAATCTTTTCATTGCTGTTAGAATATCCAAAAGAATCGCCAATCACTAAACCCATCATAGCGCCTTGTGCTTTAGATAATAAATCCTTATCTTTAACATATTTTCCAATTTTGGGCGTATTTGTTTGGTTGAGATCAAGAATATTCTCAGGGAGCTGCCTATAAAGTACACTTTTCCAGTTCTTCCCCACAAATTCTTTTATTACCTCGTAGGCTCCACCAAAGCATACTTGACCGCAACCGCTATAACCTTGCTTTGAATAGACTATCTCCTTGCCCGACTCATCAAAAAGATTTAGCCCATTTCCAATTAAAAGAGCGTGGGCCGCAGCGTATGTAAATGTCGTGGGACTCGAGCAATCAATTGCAAAAACGCCCTCCCCCACAGCGCTTAATGCCAATCTATAGGAAAAGCATGGCACGCATTTGTACTTAAAAGGATAGCAAAGCCTTGAATTTGCAATACTATTTTTATCAGCATCGTAAGAAGTAAGGACAACATTTGAATTAGACAAATTGAAAGTTTTTTGACCATTTCTATATACACAGTCTAAGCCTTTTGCCCAATAAAACACGTCATCAAAATTAAAAGAATTCACTACTCCCAGTACCAATTCTCTGTTTGATAGCAGAGCAATTGAAACAGACGACCCTCTATAACCTTTTGAATATGGCTCAGATCCAGAAAGAGCTGAAACTATCCAATATGTATTATTGTCGTGAGTTGATTGTGAGACTATCCCCATAGATTCACAATGAAAGCCATAGTAAGGAAACTTTTCCCTAAGATGTAGGCCGATCTTCTCTTCTATATTTTCAATTTCGCTCAACGCTAATTTTGGATTCTCGACAAATAGCCTATCAAAATAGGTTCCAGTCTTCTTTGCTATTGATAAAGCTTCATTTAACTCTTCCTGAAATAAATTTTCTTGCACTGTTCACCCCATTTTAAAAGCTATCGTTTTATCTTTGGTTTGACTCCAAACTTATAAAGGATATTAGCCATTATACAAAATCCTGTAAGGGCAAATATTATTAAATTTATCCCCACTAAAAAAGTTAATATAAACCAGTAAGGGCTCCACAAGAGTCCCAGGGCTAAGCTAATTAATATAAATAAACCTGCAATAAGAAATATGATTCTCTCAAGATACCAATTGTCTGTTGGAGCCATATACATATATTATCACCTCTTAAAAATCTTTTTTAT
Source organism: Thermodesulfobium sp. 4217-1 (assembly GCF_039822205.1). Taxonomy (NCBI): domain Bacteria; kingdom Pseudomonadati; phylum Thermodesulfobiota; class Thermodesulfobiia; order Thermodesulfobiales; family Thermodesulfobiaceae; genus Thermodesulfobium; species Thermodesulfobium fumaratoxidans. The sequence continues at coordinate 34,682 of NZ_JBAGBW010000013.1, read as the reverse complement.
GTCGAACTTTATCTTTCCCTCTTTGACCTTGATTTCAGTGTCTTTATATATAAAATACAAAATAGGCAATAGCGTCCATGAGAATAACGTAACGGCTACTTCTCCAGCCATCAACGATATAGCCATTCCTTGAAATATAGGATCAGAAAGTATCACGCTTGAACCAACTACTACTGCAGCTGCAGTCAAAAACATCGGCCTAAACCTAACAAGGCAACCCTCTATTATAGATTCTTTTAGAGGAACCCCTTCATTTAATTTCATTTCTATAAAATCAACCAATATAATTGAGTTTCTAACCACTATACCAGCACCTGCAATAAAACCTATCATTGAAGTGGCAGTAAAAAATGCACTCAAAAGAGCGTGTGCAGGCAATATACCTATCAAAGATAGCGGTATTGGAGCCATAATAATGAGTGGCGTAATATAGGACTTAAACCACCCGACTATCATTACATAGATGATAATTAGAACTACAGCAAAAGCAATTCCCAAATCTCTAAACACCTCATAGGTAATCTGCCATTCACCATCCCACTTTACTGAGTAGTTTAGGCCCAGTGGAGGCTCATGGGTAAAATAAAGCTTAAGAGGATTACTACCTGGAACTTTTATGTCAGAAACAGGTTTATTCATATGTAAAATTGCATATATAGGGCTCTCTTCTCTGCCTGCAACATCACCAATAACATAAACGACCCTTCTAAGATTCTTTCGGTAAATAGGCTGATCTTCGTTTGTCTTCTCTAAGGTTACCAACTCAGCAAGAGAGACCATATGATTTGTAGAAGAAGGCAATGAGACATTTTGGAGCCCATCAAGGCTTGCTCTATTTTTCAAAGGAGCCTGGACCCAAATCTCCACAGGCTCTCTGCTGTGATCGGTGTGCAAAAGTCCTGCATCACTTCCGTGAAGTGCCATTTGAAGGCTTTGTGCTATAGCATAGGTAGAGATGCCATTGTAAGCAGCCTTTTCTTTATCAACTTTGAAAACATATTTTGTTTGCTCTTCATTTTGTAACCAATCAACATCCACCACATCGCGCGTCTTTTTAAATATATCTTCAACCTTTGAGGCAATTTTCAATTGCTCATTAAAGTTAGGACCGTAAACCTCAGCCACAAGAGTACTGAGTACTGGCGGACCAGGCGGAACCTCTACAATTTTTATCCTGGCGTTATAGGGACTAGCAATCTGATCAATAGGCCCTCTAATTCTCTTAGCAATATCGTGGCTTTGCGCACTTCTTTTATCTTTAGGAACCAGGTTTATCTGGATATCGGCTACATCGTCGCCTTTCCTAAGAAAATAGTGTCTTACAAGCCCATTAAATGTTATTGGGGATGCTGTGCCCGAATATATTTGATAGTTGTCGACCTCAGGCACAGTTCTAATATATTCTGCAATTTTTTCAGCAAGCGCATTCGTAGTCTCAAGAGTGGTACCCTTTGGAGTATCTATCAAGACCTGAATCTCACTCTTGTTATCAAAAGGCAGCATCTTTACCATAACTACTTTTAATGGCAAAAGTGCTACGGCAGCTAAAAGACATATTATAGTAAAAATTATGAAAGCTACTCTTTTTTTGCCACTTTCTAACATTGAAGTAAGATTTTTTCTGTATATCTTGTTAAAAGAGGCTATTACTCTATTTTCTTTCTCTTTATCCGTTCTTTTAACATTTTTCAGCACAATATAACTAAGCCATGGGCTAATTATAAATGCAATAAGAAGAGAGATTATCATTGCAGCAGAAGCACCAATAGGTATAGGCTTCATATATGGCCCCATCATGCCAGACACAAAAGCCATAGGCAACAGAGCTGCAATAACCGTAAAAGTCGCAAGTATGGTTGGATTTCCTACCTCATTTACTGCTTGAATGGCAACTAGTATAGACACTTCTTTCTCTCTAAAATGTCTGTGTATGTTTTCTACAACTACAATAGCGTCGTCTACCAGAATACCTATAGAAAAGATCAGTGCGAACAAGGTAACCCTGTTAAGGGTAAATCCTAATAAGTAGGTCGCCAAGAGCGTAAGTGCTAAAGTAACAGGAATGGCTACAGCAACTACTAAGGCCTCTCTAATTCCAAGGCTCAAGCCTATCAGAACAGTAACCGATACAGCAGCAAGAAGCATGTGTTCTAGTAACTCATTGGACTTCTCATTAGCAGTATTTCCATAATTTCTGGTAGTAGTAATAGTTACACCCTTTGGTATAACAGTACCTTTCAGACGAGAAATATCATGCAACAATCTATCGGACAAATCAGTTGCATTTGTGCCCTTCTTTTTTGCTACTGTAATAGTAACGGCTGGATAAAGGCTCGACCTCTCAATACCTGGTATGCTCTTGTCCCATGACGGACCAAAACCCATAAACACATAATTTTTTGCCTCTTGGGGTCCATCTGTTATAGTAGCGACATCGCTTAACTTTACTGGTCTACCATTGAAAACTCCGACAATTACATTGCCCACATCATTTGCATCTTTAAGAAATGTTCCAGTCTCGACTAAAAATTCGTAGTTATTTAGCGGGAAAGAACCTGTCGAGAGAGATACGTTAGCAGAACTTATCATTTGAGATATCTGAATTGGTGAAATGTGATAAGACTTTAATTTTAGTGGATCGAGATCAACCTTTACTTCTCTTTTTGGACCACCTATGATTTGTGTTTCAGACACATCTCTATCTTTTTTGATATAATCACAAGTTTCTAGTGCAACTTTCCTAAGATCATAGCCGTTATATTCATTGCTCCACAAAGTAAAAGTCATAACTGGCACATCATTTATGGATTTTGGCTTTACAATTGGCATTGAAACGCCAGGCGGAATCAGATCGAGGTGAGAAAAGAGCTTTGTGTAAAGGTTTGTAATACTCTTTTCCATATCTTCCCCGACCTTGTATCTGACTGTTACCATGCTAAGACCAGGCTCAGAAGTTGAGTATATGTACTCTACACCCTTAATCTCCCACAAAAACTTTTCCATAGGCTTCGTAACTCTTTCCTCAACTTCTTTCGCAGAGGCTCCTGGATATTGCACAAAAACGTCAATCATTGGAACTACTATTTGTGGATCTTCTTCTCTAGGGGTCACAATTACTGCAAAAATTCCCAATATCAAAGCAGTAATAACTATCAAAGGAGTAAGCTTCGACCTTATAAAAAGCTGTGCTATTTTACCTGCAATGCCGAATTTCATATTTGTACTCCTAACTTCCTTTTACAATTGCGCCGTCAAAAGCATTCTCAGTGCCTTCAACTATTATCTTTTCCCCATTAGAAAGGCCAGACAGAATCTCAACGTTCTTTCCATATTTCTCGCCCAACTTAACCATTCTATAACTTACCAATCCCTTATCGTCTACCACATATACGCCAACCAGCCCACCTTTTCTCACAAGGGCTGATTCTGGAATAGAAATTGCCTTCTTCGTGCCAATATTGAAATATGCCTTTCCATACATACCGCTTCTAAGGTTCCCTGAGCCAAGTTCAATCTTGACCACAAAAGACCTTGACATAGGATCTACAGAGGGCACTATTTCAGATATTTTGCCCTGTATTTCAGGCAAAGATTCAACTTTAACACCAACATTGGAACCAACTTTTAAATCCTGAGAATATTTTGAGTCAACATTTGCGTCCAATTCAAAACTGGATGTATTTTCTACATTAAGCAGAGGCATTCCAGGCATAGCGGTAGTACCTACATCAACTTTTTTAGAAGATACTATCCCAGAAATCGGAGAAGTGACTGTATAAAAGCTTCTCATAACCTTAGCCTCGCCTACTGCTGCCACTGCCCTTTCATAGTTCGCTTTCGCAAGTTCCTTCTCGGTAATTATCTGATCCATCTCTTGTTGGCTTAGAGCCTTTTCGTCATATAGAGCCCTATACCTCATATAAGTAGCATTGCTCAAAGACATGTTCAATCTTGCAGCATCAAGATTTTTTTCTGCTTGTCTTACTCTTTCAGACGCATCTTGATCGTAGACGGTTAGGAGCACCTGACCCTCTGAAACGCTGTCGCCGTCTTTTACATTGACAGATGTAATGGTTCCCATAACTTTACTTGTAATGACGCTAATTATCTTAGCCTTTACTGTCCCTGTCGCCTCCAAATAGTTTGGCAAATCGCCTTGATTTACCGTTTGGAGCTTAACGCCTTCTATGGTCTTGCTCTCAATTTTCTTTGGTTGGTTTGAAGAGCAGCCTGAAATAAGAAAAATAGCTAATAATGATAACAAGAAAAGTATTGGATAAATGCGAAATGATTTTAACTTTTTATTCATATCGTCCTCCCTTTAAAATCTTACTTAATTCCCAGATCTGAAAGCAATGTTCCGCTTTTGTAATCAAGATCTACCATAGACATATAATATTTATTTTCTTTATCAACCAGATTTGCTCTTATATTATCCAAATTTGTCTGCGCATCCAATAAATCTATAAACGGAGAAAGGGCATTTTGATATCTGTGTAAAATAATGGTTGCGTCTTCTTCTGCACTAGCTAAGGCTCCCTTTGCAAGCTCCAAATTCTTTTTAGCTTCATCTACCCCAAGGTAAGAACTATATACCTCTAAGGAGATAGCATCCTGCATAGCCTTTAGGTTTTCTTCTGCCATTTTTTGTTCTGCTTTTGCTTTTTTTATCTCATTTTCTCTCTTTGTGCCGTCAAATATGTTCCAGCTTAAATAAGCGAGAAATTGATAGCTGTCTCCCTCAGACCCAAAAATATTACTGTGATCGTTCATCTGATAAGTAGCAGATAGCCCAGCATAAGGCAAATACCCTGCCGAGGCGAATTCAATATTATTTTTTGCAATCTTATTTCTCAATTCAATTGCTTTTAAATCAGCCCTGTTAAGACTTGCGCTCTTGTAATAGTCTTCACTTTGAAGCTTTATCGGAAAGTCAAAATCACCTGATGGAAGAACATTATCATCTATACCCAAAACCAAGCCAAGTGACCTTTGTAATACTTGAAAATTTTTCTTAGCGCTTACAAGCTTCTCTTTTGCAGCTAAAACAGAGGTTTCAGATCTCAAGACATCAGAATAAACGCTAAGCCCTACTTTATAATTAATCTGAGCAATCTTTTCGTGTTCGACAGAATCATCAAGGGCCTTCTGAGCAACATTTAAATATTCTTTAGCAGTCTGGACATCCAAATAACTTTTTATAACCTTGTATACCACATCTTCCTTCTTCCTCTGATAATCAAGCTTTTGTGCTTGAAGATCTTTTTTCGCCATGCTTATGCCTAAAATGGCCTTTTTAGAAAATATAAGCTGATCGACGGTAAATGACGTTTGATAATCATTTATGGAAGAAGGATTATTAAGCGAATTTATGTCAAAATCGCTTTGGGCAAATCTTCCTTCATTTAACTTTGCCATAAAGGCGTATGTGGGATTGTTTGTCCTCATATAAGTTTCATTGAAAGAGAGCTTTGGCAAATAACTGCTTTGGGCAATACCCAAATCAGCTTCTTTAACGCGGATAGACTCAGAAAGAGATTTTAACTCATGATTGTTTACCAATGCATATTGTATAGCCTCGTTTAAGTTCAAACTCATTGGCTCGGAATAAGAAATTTTGGGTGTTAGAAAAAACAATAAAAAAAATAAAACAATTAACCTCACAATTTCCTCCCAAAAATTAACTTAAATTAATACTATTTTACAACAAAAAATGAATATTATATTCAAAGATGCTGTGTTGTATTAATATATTTAAAAGTATTTAATATAAGATGTCAAGTATCTCTATTTTAACGATAAAAATAAGTTATCAATAAACTTGAGTCAAAAAGGTTACATAATGTTGGTAAAGTTATAAAATATGATTATTACAACAGGTAAAAATATAATTTGTTATCGATATTGTTTACATGCAGATATGTTGATAAATGGCAAAAAGTCCGCATGCAGCAGGGGTTGAAATGCTTAAAGAGATTGCAGGGTAAAAAGGCTAAAGTAAAAATTTTGAAAGGAGATAAAATGGAAAGCAAAAAAATACCCGCAGTAGACAAAGAAATTAGAAAATGGGGAACAAAACACGAATCTCTAATTCAGGTTTTGCATGGCACTCAAGAGTCCTTAGGCTATCTCCCTGAGGAAGTTTTATCTTATATTGCAAAAAAAATGAACGTATCACTATCCAAAATTTATGGCGTTGTCACTTTTTATAACTTCTTTAAACTTACAAAAGACGCAGAGCACGTGATTACGACTTGTCTGGGTACCGCGTGTTACGTTAAAGGAGGAGAAGCTATATTAAATGCACTGTGCAAAAGATTGGACATTGAACCAAACGAAATCACAAAAGATGGAAGATTTACAGTAAGAACTGTTAGGTGTGTGGGTTGCTGTGGTTTCGCACCAGTTATGGTAGTGGATGGAAAAGATATTCATGGCAAACTTACGCCAGAAACGGCTATCGACATCCTTGAAAAGTATATGTAGCAAAGATCCCTCTTTAGAGACCCATAACATAAATAAATCATAGAAATTGAAAAACAAAAAGCTTTTAAGATCGGTAATTATGAGTTAAAAATTAGACATAAAGCACCTTTTTTAAAGATTTTGACTAATATAAAAACTCATAATCAAGTTAAGCAAAACTTTACACGGAGGTTTTTAGGTGGAAAAAATTAAATCAATTGATGAATTGCGAAGATTAAAAGAACAATCACAGGCTTTTCTTAAAACAAGGCAAAAGGATGTAAAAGTTAAAATCTACATTAGCGTTGACAAAGAAGAAAACACCAATGCTTCAAGAGATGTACTTCTTGCAGTCCTTGATGAGCTTAAAGAAAGAAACTTTTCGGATTTCCAAATTATCGAAAAAGCCCCTATGGGATCTGGTATAAAAGAACCATTTATGGCATTGGAGAGAGATGACTTGGTTGTTTACTATAGCAATATCACACCAAATATGGCAAGAGAAATTATTGCCTCTCATGCAATAAAGGGACAAATTGTTAGCGATTGGGCTTCCAAAAGGAGCAATCTATGAAAACTTATAGAATTCATGCACTAGTATGTGCTGGAACACAATGTCTTGCAGCAGGAGGCAATGGCTTTAAAGATGCACTAGTAGAAGAATTGAAACAACACGGTCTAACAGAAGAGGTGCTTATTGTCGAAACTGGTTGTATGGGATCCTGCCAATTGGGCCCTCGAATGGTTGTTTATCCTGAAGGAATAATGTACACAAGGCTTAGCCCAGAAGATGCAAAAGAGATTGTAGAAGAAGATTTTCTTAGAGGAAGACCTGTAACAAGACTTCTCTGGAAACAAGATGAAAAACAATTTCTCACATTAAACGAGACCCCATTCTTTGCAAAACAGACAAGAATAGTTTTGAGAAATTGCGGTTTTATAAATCCGGAAGACATAACCGAATGTATTGCGCAAGGAGGTTATGAATCATTAGCCAGATGCATAACCGAGATGACCCCTAAAGATGTAATAAAAATTATAAAGGATTCTGGACTGCGTGGAAGAGGAGGAGCGGGATTCCCTACAGGACTAAAATGGGAGCTTGCAAATAAACAAATATCTGATATCAAGTACATAATATGCAACGCAGACGAAGGAGATCCTGGCGCTTATATGAATAGATCTGTCCTTGAAGGAGACCCACATTCTGTTCTTGAAGGAATGGCAATAGCAGGATATGCAGTCGGAGCTCAAAAGGGATTTATTTATATAAGAGCAGAATATCCCCTTGCAATTAAAAGGCTTGAGATTGCTATAAAACAAGCAAGAATGTCGGGCCTATTAGGCAAGGGTATTCTGGGAACAAACTTTTCATTCGACGTAGAGCTGAGGATGGGTGCGGGAGCATTTGTTTGCGGAGAGGAAACCGCCCTAATAAATTCTACTGAGGGAAAACGTGGTGAGCCAAGAAAGAAACCGCCCTATCCAGTTGAAAGCGGCCTATTTGGAAAACCCACAGTTATAAACAATGTTGAAACTCTTGCCAATGTATCGATTATTATCGAAAAAGGTGCAGATTTCTTTAGACAGTTTGGCACTGATAAGAGCCCTGGAACAAAAGCCTTTTCTCTTGTAGGCAAGGTTAACATTGCAGGCTTGATTGAAGTTCCACTGGGGACCCCTCTTAGAACAATAGTATTTGATATTGGTGGAGGAATTCCCGAAGGGCATACATTTAAAGCTGCACAAACAGGAGGACCATCTGGAGGGGTTATCCCCGCAAAACACCTGGATATACCTATGGATTACGAAAATCTTCCTCAGCTTGGAGCAATTATGGGCTCTGGCGGTCTTATTGTAATGGATGAAACAAGCTGTATGGTAGATGTGGCCAAATTCTTCCTGAAATTTACTGTGGACGAGTCCTGCGGTAAATGTGTACCTTGCAGAGAAGGCACAAGACAAATGCTTAATATCTTGGAAAAAATTACCAGTGGGCTGGGTACAATGGAAGACCTCGATCTTCTTGAGAAACTTGGCAATGTTATAAAGCAAACCTCCCTTTGCGGACTGGGACAAACCGCACCAAATCCAGTATTGTCAACACTTAGACATTTTAGAGATGAATATATAGCACACGTGAAGGACAAAGTGTGTCCAGCAAATGTTTGCTCAATGAAAGCAAAAAATAATTAATTTGATATGTGCAAGACTTATATTGAGAAGTGATTGAATCAAATTGGTCAGTTTAAAGCCAGCAAGGTTAAAAGTTAATTGCGAGTGTTTTGAAATTATAAAAGAAGTATTTAAAGAAGTAGACAAAGGAGATTTCAAATGAGTGAATTATTAAATGTAAAAATTGACGGAAAACCTTATCAGTTTCACAAGGGAGACACGATTTTAAAAGCATGTAAACAAGTTGGCCTTGAAATACCAACTCTTTGCTATCTTGAGGGCATTTCAGAAGAAGGCTCATGCAGTTTGTGTGTGGTAGAGATTAAAGGTATAAAAACTCTACAAAGAGCTTGTATTACAGAAGTTGCTGAAGGAATGGAAATCACTACAAACTCAGAAGCTATACACGAAGCAAGAAAAATCAATCTTGAGCTCTTGCTGGCCCATCACCCATTGGATTGTATGACATGTGATAAAGACTCTGACTGCGTTCTTCAAGATCTTGCTTATCAATTTGGCATAAAGAAGAGCCAATTTCTTGACGAAAAAGATACATTTTCTTGTCCAATAGAAACTGCGTGGGATACAAATCTGTTTATTCAATTTGATCCACAGAAGTGTATACTTTGCAGGTGTTGTGTGGGCGCTTGCGAAAATCAGGCAGTAGTTGAAGCGATTGGCATTGCAATGAGAGGTTATAAATCTGTTGTCTCTACTCCTTTTAATCTCGCGCTGGAGCAAACTAATTGCCAATTTTGTGGAGCATGCGTTCAAGCATGTCCAACCGGTGCGCTTATCGAAAAACCACGAATTGGAAAGGGAAAGATATTTAAATTTAAAAAGACTGAAACTGTATGTGCCTATTGTGGCGTTGGTTGCAACCTTGCGCTTTACAAAGACAAAAACAATAATCTTGTTATGGCAAGAGCCGTTGAAAACAAAGATCCAAACAGAGGTAGACTCTGTGTAAAGGGTAGATATGGCTATGAATATGTAAATTCTTTCGAGAGACTCACAAAACCTCTTATAAAAGAAGATGGCATTTTTAGAGAGGCCTCATGGGAAGAAGCCATTGACTATACTGCAAACAGATTGCTTGAGATTAAAGAAAAATATGGCCCTGATTCCATTGGCGTTCTTGGCTCTGCCCGTTGCACCAACGAGGATAATTATATAATCCAAAAATTTGCGCGAGCTGCCTTGGGCACAAACAACATAGATCACTGTGCAAGGCTGTGCCACTCTTCGACCGTTACAGGATTAGGCAAGGCATTTGGAGCAGGTGCTGCAACAAACCCAATCTCGGACATTGAAAACGCAGATGTTATGTTTATTATTGGTTCTAATACAACCGAAACTCATCCTGTCATCGCTCAATTTATTAAAGAAAATAAGAAAAAAAGAGGAGCGAAATTAATAGTTTGTGATCCAAGGAATACAGATATTGCAAAATATGCCGACACTTTTATCCAACACTACCCCGGAACTGATGTAATACTTCTAAATGCGATGATGAAGATTATCGTCGATCAAGAACTTACGGATAAAGAATTTATTGCCAATCACACAGAAGGCTTTGAAAGACTCTTAAAGATTCTTGAAAACTTTAATATAGATGATGCTTCAAAGATTACAGGCGTCGATAAGAAACTAATTGAAGAGGCAGCGATTGTTTATGCTAAAGGTCCAAATTCAATGATTTTCTACACAATGGGCATAACACAACACCATGTAGGAGTTGACAACGTTCTTTCTATTGCAAATCTTGCTCTTATTACAGGACACATAGGCAAAGAAGGAAACGGTATAGACCCATTAAGAGGACAATCAAACGTACAGGGCGCATGTGATGTAGGCGTATTACCCGACGTATATACAGGCTATCAGAGGGTAACAGACGAATTTGCAAGAAAGAAATTCGAAGATTTCTGGAAGGTAGATCTCCCTAAGAACACTGGCTACGCAGTATCACAATTTGGAGACCTGACGCTTGAAGGAAAGCTAAAAGCCGTGTATACAATGGGAGAAAACCCGATGGTCACAGAAGCAGACGTTCGTCACGTAAAAGAGAGTCTTGGAAAGCTGGAATTCTTAGCCGTACAGGATATTTTTCTTTCTGAAACTGCTGAAATTGCAGATGTTGTCTTTCCTGCCAAAGCCGCTTATGAAAAGTCTGGTACATTTACGAACACAGAAAGAAGAGTTCAGCTCCTGAGACCTGCAAGGAATCCATCTCCATCTGTAAAAGATGACTGGAAAATAGTATGTGAAGTCGCCACTCGTATGGGATATTCAATGCATTATAAGGATGAGGAAATGATTTGGAACGAAATAAGAGAGCTCACGCCTTCACTTAAAGGGATAACCTATGAAAGATTGGAAGAAAATTCTCTGCAATGGCCTTGTCCTGATGAAACACATACAGGCACGAAAATTCTCCACTACAATGGCAACTTCAAGCGCCCTAACGGGAAAGCTCTTATTAGCGGCGTAGAGTTTCATCCACCCATTGAAATACCCGATGATAAATATCCATTTATTCTTACAACTGGCAGAATGCTTTTCCATTATCACTCAAGAAATGAAACCAGAAGGGTTAAGGTGCTTGAAAATTTCGTTCCAGAAAATTTCGTAGAGATCAATCCTGAAGATGCCAAAGAGCTCAACCTTAAAAATAAAGATAAGGTTAAAATTCGAACAAGGCGCGGAGAGATCGTCGTAAAAGTAAAAATTTCGACGAAGCCCAAGAGAGGCGTCATATTTGTGAGCTTTCATTTCTCTGAAACAAATGCAAACATACTCACCATAAACGCGCTCGATCCTGAGGCAAAGATACCAGAATACAAGGCATGCGCCTGCGCTATTGAAAAATTTTAACTTAATGGGACTATTTAATTGAAGATAACTTTATAAAATTTTTTAATATCTACCCAAAATATGGATATTTAGATCAGAATAAGCGCCATCATCTATTAGGTCATTAATATTGGTAGTGCTTGAATTTGAATTTAATTCGACTATGTATATATAATCGCCTAAATAGGTCTTTCTGGGTATATCATGAATATAGCCAATCTTATAACCGCTATTTTCTAAAGAGTCGAGTAATTTTACTGCCTGATTGTCGTCACCAGTTAAAACCAAGATATAGTGATCGCCATTATTGTTTTGCCTATTTATATTTGTGACAACCCAAAACCTCGTAACGTTTGAGTCATTCATTTGAATGTCATGAGCTAAAACGTTTAAATGATAGACTTTTGCAGAACCTTCTGATGCAATTGCAGCACTGGAATTATCCTTTAGTTCTGAAACCTTTTTGGAAGCCTCAGCAGTACTAGATACCTCAACAATTTTAGCATCGGGCAAGTTTTGCTTAAGCCATTCCTTGCTCTGGGATATGCCCTGCGGATGTGAGTATACTGTTTTTATGTTTTTTAACTGAGTATCACCCCAAACCAAAAGAGCCTGTCTAATAGGCAGATCGACCTTTCCTACGACAGTTAAACTGTCATCCTCAGCAACTAACTCTAAATAGTTATAAACGGGGCCACCTATGGTATTTTCTACAGGCACTACTGCATACTGACATTTGCCTTCTTTAAGCATGTCTATTGACTGAGTTACGGTTTTGTTTGGGATTAGCTTCTCACTGGAGCCAAAATATTGCATTGACGCCTCTTCGCTATAGGTCCCAGCAGGTCCTAGATAGCAAACATCAGCAAAGCACTTGCTCTGAAATAAAATAAAAGCTAAAAATAAAACAGTAAAAATTTTTTTCAAGTGATTCACCTCCTGAAATTGTTAATCAACATTAAGAATAACTTTATTTTTATCCAAATCTTTTGCCTTATGCAGAAGCTCATAAGCTTGTTCTAACATAAGCTCAACATTATTTTCTATTTTTGTTGTTACGCCAATAGACACTGTCAAATTTAATTCTCTGCCATCAATTGCAAATACATAGGACTCTATCTGTCTTCTAAGCGATTCGAAAATATTGAAAGCGCTGTCATTGTTTACTATACCCATAACACAAAACTCACCTGCGCCAACCCTGACAACAATGTCTCCAGATCGAAATCTATTTTCGAAAATCTTTGCAATATTTTTTAAAACCTTATCACCAAGAAGATGTCCATTTATATTATTTATGTCCTTGAAGTTATCAACGTCAATCACAGAGAGCATAAGCTTTTGATTGTTTCTTTTTGCGTTCTCTAAAAGTTTTCTACCTGCTTCATATAAAAAGTTTATGTTATGAAGCCCCGTTAATATATCAGTTGTTATAAATTTTCTATTATTTTCGATTAATTCCAAAATTTCGATATTTTGCAAAACTCTTAAGAAAAATTCTTCTCTATTAAATGGCTTAAGAATAAAGTCATTGGCTCCAACCAATAAGAATTCCTTGGTCAAAATAGTGTTTTCTATAGCGCTGATCCCGATAATTGCCATTTCCTCATATGAATATGTTTTTCTAAGGACGTCTACCAACTCGACTCCACGCATCCCAGGCATATTTTCATCGGTTAAAACAAGCTTTATATTTTCAACTTTACCCACAACTTCAATGGCATCTTTTGCATTTTCTACAGCAATAACCTGGAAATTATACGTCTTTAAAAGAGAGGCCATATATTCTCTCATAATGGCTGAGTCATCTACAATTAAAACTTTGATAGATTTGTCTTTATCCAGCCTAATAATTAGCCTCAATAGATAATCTAAGCTAAAATTTCTGTCTTTATTTATACATTCCACAATACCCTTTTTTAGAAACTTTTCTCTAATGTTTTCATTTAAAGCAGAAGAAAAAATAAATAAAGGAATTTTGTTATCTGTTAAATAATCTACGTATTCATTAACTGTTGCATCGGGCAAATCAGACATACCAATTACGCCGCATAAAATATTGCTTTTATTTTTATTGACAAAGTCTTTCGTTTCACTAAAAAATTCGAGAAACACAGGCTTGAAATCAGTCCCCTTTTTAATAACATCATTAATACATTTGGACACAAGCTTACTCTGCCCCAATAACAATACATCCATCGAATTTACCCTCCCAAATAATTAAAAATTACCGAATATTTAGCATAATGCATTAAATAAAGTTATATAAATGATTATAGCTTATACCAAAAATTTTTAATATAAAAAGTCTTAATAAGAAAAAATTATTAATTATAAATTATCTACAGTAACTACGTTTCTGCCTAACTTTTTAGACTTGTAAAGCATTTTATCTGCACGTTTTATCATAGACTCGACACTATTAGCTAATTTAGTTGTAACCCCCACTGATATGGTCAGTTTTGTGCTGTTTTCAGCATCTCTAAATTCATAAGAGGCTATATATTTTCTCAATGATTCAAAAATGCCAGCAGTATCATCACCCATAATTCCAATAACGCAAAACTCGTCTCCGCCCAACCTGGAAACGATATCGCCAGCCCTGAATCTATTTTTTATTAGCTTTGCAAGAGTTTTTAAAACCATATCTCCGAAAAGGTGGCCATACGTGTCATTTATATCTTTGAAATTGTCAACGTCTATTATGGCCAAAGAAAGTTCAAGATTGTTTCTTTTAGCATTATCTAAAAGTTTTTCACCTGCATCGAATAAAAACCTTCTATTGTATAGCCCCGTAAGAAAGTCTGTAGTTGCGTAAACCTTTTGGGATTCGAACATCTCTAATATCTCTATATTTTGCATAACTCTTAAGCAAAATTCTTCTTTATAAAAAGGCTTTAATATAAAATCATTTGCACCACGCTTTAAGAATTCGACAGTCAGCAAACTGTTTGAGTATGAACTTATACCTATAATAGCCATTTGTTCTTTGGTAAAAGATTTTCTTATGTTGTTTACTAAATCAGAACCTCTCATTCCTGGCATATTTTCATCAACAAGAATTAGTTTTATGTCTTTATTTTTATCTAAAAGAGACAATGCCTCATCAGAATTTTTTGCGGAAAAAACATGGAGATTATGCGATCTCAATATATCTTCCATAAATTTTCTTGAAACAGAAGAGTCATCAACTATAAGGACCTTTATATCTTTGTTCTTATAGAGTCTTTTGACAATTTTTATAACATAGTCAAGATTATTGTTGCTATCTTTTAGTACATAGTCTGCCACACCTTTTTTAATCAATGTGTCCCTGATGTCATCATTTAAAGTAGAAGTAAAAACAATTGCTGGAATTTTATTTTTTATACAAACGTCCACAGCTTCTCCGTTTGGAGCGTCTGGCAGGACTAGACCAAGAACAGCACAAAGAACATTATCTGAGTTGTTCCCAACAAAATCTTCAAATTCTTTAAAAGAAATGAAAATTATCGGTTCGAGATTGCTATCCTGTTTGATAGCATTGTAAAGATACTTTGATATAAATTTACTATATTCACATATTAATACAAACAACCTGCACCTCCAGGTTCTTTCTTAAAAAATTAAAAAATTATTATTATCATTATATATCAAGATTTTGAATAATATTATCAGTAATCTTTACCGAACTTTTCACACATTGCTTACAAACGTTATTTAGCAATTCTTTTTCTTTAAACTCACTTTTGCCAAGAGGCGTCTTCAGTGAGCAGCCCCCCAACAAATCTCTACAATGATATGAACCGTGTATCCCTTTAAAGCTTTCTAAAAATATAGTCGTTTTTTGTTCTGTTAGTTCTTTCAATTTACTTTCATCGCTAACCACATTGCCTAAATGCAAACCTATGACCATAATAGCTGCACTTACAGCACCACATATTTCGCCCATTCCGCCAATGCCAGCACCAAACCCACGAGCCAAATTTATAGCCTTATCCCTATCAAAATCCAAATCTTCACAAAAGGTATGTAAAACTGACTGTGCACAGTTGCCAAGCTTCGGAAAATATTGCAAAACGAGTTCTTCTTTATCCATATGTGCAAAAACCTCCTTAAGAAACACTATAAAATTTTATCTTGATATTATATAATAAATTTCTAATAGTAAATGTTTAACATAAATATTTTAAGATAACTAAACATCTATATAATTCAGTATAAATTTTATTCAATATACAACCGATAATACTTAATGAGAGATAATAAGGAATATGATATAATTTTTTAGTTAATCTTTCGTCAATAATATGTTATGAAAGGAGAAAATACAATGTCAGTTCAAGGAATTAGTTCATCCTTACTTATTCAAAATCAATTATATACGAATTCTACTTCGAATGTGACTCCTGGGAGCAACACGACACAGTCCACACAACAAGCATCTCCTCAACTAGGACAGGCATTAATGCAAACTTTACAACAATATGGCATTACACCTCAAGCTATGCAAAATAATACCCAGGGAAATCATCACGCACACAATGGAGGAGGAGCAGGAAGTCAATTCGTACAGCAGTTACTTGCAACCTTGAATCAAACAAATTCAACTTCCACTCAGACGAATGCTGCCAATTCCAATACCAATTTTTTGTCATCTCTAAATTCATTGGTTTCATCGCTCCAAAACACCCAGGGAACAACTAGTACACAAAGCGCTAGCATAACTGCTCTAAATAATTCTTATACGAATCTGATCAATTCCATTACATCAACCAATACCCAAAATAACTCTTCAAATGCGAATTCATCTAACCAGTATCCTACACTTGCGAATTTCTTGCAGACTCTTTCACAAAACCTCTCAAATAACCTTGCAAGCAGCTCATCTGGATCTATCTTAAACACAATAGCATAAAATTTATCTCTGTTTTTGTTAGCAGTAGTTAATTTATTTAAAGCAAAAAGCCTTCAGACTTTTGGGGCAACGTAGTCTGAAGGCTTTTTTTATTTATCTACTATCTTTTATCCTCATACTCTCTAAGCAATCTTGCAAACAGCTCAGGTACCAATTTCATTTCTTTATCGTTTAGAACGCAAGCTATTCTCATCTGAGTATTAGCGTAAGGATTTTTGTTTTTATAAAATCCAGCAGCAGGAGCTACAAGAAGGGTATAATTTATTCCATTAATCTCTACGCTACCCTCGCTCGCACAATACATAACAAAGTCATTTGCGTCGAATCCAGGCTTTACTACATTTCTTACGTCCACCATAGAATATATTGCTGCCTCTGGTTGAGTAACAATTAGATCTGGCATTAGAGATTTCAAACCGCTATAAAGCTCGCTCAATATTCTCTTGTAGTATGATCTCAATGACATTACCCAGCCTTGAAGCTCTCTTTGGTCCTCAAGTGCAATTGCAGAGGCAATGTATTGATCAATGCAAGAAGGACACAGATAAGTGGTATTGGCAGCCCTTGCCTGCTCAAAAAACAATTGATTATCTGTGACAAGCGCCCCCATTCTGAGGCCACAGGCATTAAATAACTTTGAAAATGACTCTATACTAATCCTTATTTTTGCTTCATTGATTCCAAGAACCTCATCTTCAGAAACGTTCCATATTGAAGGAGCAAATTTTATATCATCCCTATAATAAAGCCCTCTGTATGCCTCATCGCTTACGAAAAATATATTATGTTTGATGCAAATTTTTGCGAATTTATTTATAGTCTCCTGAGTCATAAGCGTTCCCGATGGATTGTCATAAGGTATTATCAGAAAAGCTGAAGGATTCTTTTCCTCAATTATCTTTTCGATGGTGTCTATTTCAACATCACTAAATATGCCATCAGAATTTAATTCCCTATCTATCGCCACTATTTCCCTGCCCAATTCCTGAGCAATTGAAATATAGTTAGTATAAACGGGATCGAGCATCATAAGAGGTCTATTTGCATCCTTGAACTTACCGCAAACGCCCAACATCACCAGCTTCATAATATGTGACGCGCCAGTATCCACCATTGTAAAAAGTTCAGGGTCTAAACCAGGCTTTAAAAAAGACTTTATAATATTTTTAAAAGTCTGATTTACAGAATCTATCCCCTCAGTCTGAGTATATCTCCATATACCTTTCTTTAGACTTTCATCCTCCACAGATAACAATCTTCTTAACATTGCAGGATGAGTGGGCAAGGAAATATTGCCTATAGCAACGTTTATGGCACTGACAGGTTCACCAGTTCTCTTAAGCCTATCTGAAAAAACTATGCTGGACTTTCTAATACATGAAGGAGCGATTGAATTGAAAAAATCAGTTGTAGCCAAATCTAAATTTTTCATTTTATAACCTCCATTAACAACTTATAAACAAAAGTCTAAATTATCTAATAATCAAAGTCAATTTATACTCTATTGACAACTTAAAAATACTAAAATTCCCTCCAGGAACCTTTTACTATGACAAATTTTAATCCAAGAGGCGGCCCAAACCAATTTTCTGGCGGATCGAAAAATACGACACTTGAGCCATCATTTAACAACGTATTAGAGTTGGGATCTTCATTGAGCACCAGTAAAGATCCCAAAATATTCCCTGATATATCTGCAGAATTAAAAACGGTGACAGTGGAATTGACCGATTCATTTGGCCCAATAGATATAGAATTGGCATATAGCGATGAGCTTTTTAGAGAACCCTTTAACGCTGGATCTGACGTGCTTATATTAAAAATATTATTTACATAAATGTTGGAACCCGTTGCATCTAAGACTCCCCCATCCAAAACATAAATATTATTAAAATTTAATTGAGCATTATTTGAAATTAATTGCCCATATATTCTTGAATCGCCCTCTACATTCAGAGCTTTATTTATGGTAGCGAAAGAGCTCTTGTCGTCTAAGAAGTCGCCTTTAATCTGAGCTCCGTTATTCACCAAAACTTTGGAAGAATTTACCAGATTCAAATTTTTTAACACTAAAAGCGCGCCGCCAACGTTTAGATTGTTAGAATTTAAAAAATTTAAATCCGACAAGACATTTAAGCCATTTTTAATATTTACTTCTTTACTTCCCAATGAAAGAGTCCCTCTCACAAAAAGCTGCCCGTTGAAGTCAAAATTAGCACTCGATGGAAGCAACAGATCCCCATAGGTAGAGACGTCAGAAGAAAATGTAATTTTACAGTTGCTCTGAGGATTATTTATCCTCAAACTTGTGCCCAACTTTACAGGAACCAGATAGGTCTGGCCACAATTCAATGAGTTTATTACTGGCGCACTGTTAGCTGGATCCATATAGTTGACTACAAATCCAGAGGGCAGATTTTGCAAATTCTTTAAATACTCTTGCCAAAAGGCAGAGTTTTCGTCAAAGTTTACTTTTGTGGGATCAGATGAACTAAGTACCCCATCTGCACCCGAAACGAAAAATATATTAGGATACGAGTCACCAACATAATTAACTAAAACGCCAGGCACGGCTTTATCGTTAGCATTGGTTACAACCTTTACGCTGCCTATTGTAGAAGTATGACTCCTTACCCCAAGAGCGAATTTTGGAACAGAGATCTGTTGCTCAGCTAAAACTTCAACATTCTTATCAAGAGAGGTTGCGACTATTCTTTTGTATTGTCCAATATCATACACAGCAATCTTTACAGGTATTGAGTTCTCTACTAAATCCTCTCCAGAGTATTCTGGATCCGTTGACAATGTCAACACAGCATCATTGATGGCCTTTTCACAGGCAATGAGATAATTAGCGTTTGTTTTGACTACAATATCGGTATTTAAAGTGTTTTTTATAACTAAAAAAGTAGTAGAAAGTGCGATAATAATGAAAAACATTGTTAGCATCACAAAAAGAAGAGAAAAACCCTTTTTATATATTTCGCAGTTTAATGTATTTCTCAATGTGTGTTTTTTCAGGTGAATCGATGTCAATCGCAATCTTCACGATATCTCCCGACGCATCCTCTATAAAATTTCCCCGATCGACCCTGCCCCTAAGAGCGACCAGACCAGACACGTATACGTCAGGCGCATTCATAGGCTCTGTATTACCATTTACATACCTCATAAGGAAACCATTCGAAACATAATATCCTACATGCTCGTAGTTGCCGTCTCCATCCGGGAAGCTCTCACTTGGAATATTGTTTAAATCAAGATTAAAATAAATAGCATTCTGGTTTATGATTATTCCTGGATCTGAAGTTTTATCGCTTGCTAACAAGAGGTTCTTGTATCCGCTCTGTCTAATTTCTTGTTCAATTCTCAATATTACGAAAGAGCTCTCTGATATAACTTCATCTTTGCCTTGAATTTTCGTTAGAGTCTTTGAAGAGTTATATAGGTTCATTACCAAGGTCAAGATTATAATAGATCCTAATAAAACTGACAGAAGAACTTCTAAGAAGGAGAGTCCGTTTTGAAATTTATCTTTATATCTCAGTTTGTAATGTAACATCTTCAAATCTTTTTGGATTCTCTTTGTCAACTACATTTATGATTATCAATTTCTTATTGTTGTTTGCAATCTTTTGAATGTTTACCTTAAAACAGTCGCTATCAACGCAGCTAGTCTCTTCAAGGCTCAAGTCATGATCGCTTTTATCTGACAGGGCTCGTTCAAAATTACTTTGCGCAATTTCAAGAGCTTTATTGTAAACGTGTAGATTCTTTTCCACTATCATAGAGCGAGATAGACTACCGAAAGAAACCAACATAAATATTGATAGAATAAAAATGCTTACCAAAATCTCCAATAAAGTAATTCCATGTTTGTTATATAGAATCCTCACCGCCAAAACCCCTTTAGAAAGTAACATGGTGTCCACGACAGGAATCGAACCTGTGACCCCCGGATTAGGAATCCGATGCTCTATCCTACTGAGCTACGTGGACACATATAATAAATTACCAAAATAGCTCTATTATGTCAAATTTAAAAATATTATGTTTTAATATAGACTATGACTGAGAAGGTAAACTTAAAATACAATTTTGATGATAGACCTCCACTGTACATAATCTTTCTTCAGGGTTTACAATGGCTAGTCTTAATACTCCCACCCTTAGTCATTGTAGCCAGCACCATAGCAAAGCTAGACAACTTCTCATACTCAGAAGAAGTAAATTTTCTTGCAAAGATATTTCTAATTTCAGGCATTTTTCAAATACTTCAACTAAAATTTGGTCACAAATTGTCCCTTTTGGTTGGGCCATCCACTGCTCTAATGCTGGGCTTTGTCCTGAATCCTGGTGCATCTTTGGAAGAGATCTCGTTCGCCTCAATATCAGTAGGCATATTTATACTAATCCTTGCAAAGAGCAATATCATAAGACGATTTTCAATACTTCAGTCAAAAGGAGTGACAGTAAGCGTGCTTTTGCTAATAGGGATTTCGCTCATTCCCATTTCTATAAGCCTAGCCTTTTCATCGGTGCCTTTTACTTCTACCGAAAATATAATTTTTATTCTGATATTATCGATAATTACGATTTTCTTTTCTAAACAAAGCTTCCCCCTATCAAAATTTTCGATCTTCTTCTTTATGAGCATATCTTCAATCATTTTCTTAATATTTATAAAGCCTATTCACACAGAACCTGTTTTAAGTGCTAATTTATTTTCACTCCAAATGCCAAAATTCGATCCCGTCATAACAATATCGTTTTTATTTTGTTATCTTGGAGTGGTAATAAACGAGATAGGCTCTACTCAATCTCTTTTCGGAGTGCTAAATATTCCCCCATCTCTTGAAAAAACAAATAAAGGCATTCTATTTGACGCTATATCTGGAATATTTTCTGGGATTTTTGGGTCAGTTGGAACTGTTAGCTATTCGCTTACGCCTGCCTTGATAGTAATGACTCAAAACGCATCAAAGTATTCGTTTTACCTTGTTGGTTTAATATTTATACTCGCCTCGCTATACCCTACTCTGGTTGGAATTTTCGTGCAGATACCTACTCAGGTAATTGCAGCGTCTCTTCTAGTGGTGGGATATATCCAGATAGAGGCAGCGATAAAGCTTTCAAAATCAGAAAAGGGTTATCACAGCCTTCACATAGGCTTAATTTCTTTTTTGGGATACTTAATCATTCCATACATCTTCGAAAAAGTAGTAATTATTCTGCCAGAGTTAAACATCTTATCAGGTCTTTTCTTAAATGGCTTTAGCGCTGGATTACTATCAGCAATTATTGCAGAAATTATCTACAGAATTTTCAAAAGAGCGCAAAACATACAGTCAAAATAGTAATCTTTCTTATTTCAAAAATTTACTAAATTTATGTATAATAAAATCTAATCATCAGAAAGGGGTGGCTTAGTGAAAAAGATTTTTGTTCTTTTGTTAGTAATTGCAGTTGCTTCATTTGTATCTATAGGTTGTTCTAACAACAATAGAACTAAAACCATAGTCATTGGATCGAAACCATTTAATGAACAGTATATAGTTGCAAATATGATGGCAATACTATTGAAAGAAAATGGATTTAATGTAGAGATAAAACAAGGCCTGGGCGGATCTTTAATTAACTTTGAAGCATTGAAAAAGGATCAAATTGACGCCTATCTTGAATATACAGGCACGGCATATAATGTAATCTTAAAGCTGCCGCCTTTGAAGAGTTGGAACCCAGATTATGTTTACGAGAAAAGCAAAGAAGAAATGCTATCTAAATATTCAATACTTACCATTGCGAAGCTTGGCTTCAGAGATGACTATGCTATAGCGATAAAAAAGGATTTTGCGCAAAAACACGATATAAATAACCTGAGCGAGCTATCAAAGTATGCTCCATCAATGACCCTTGGCACCGATCCAGAATTTGCCACCCGACAAGATGGCCTGCCAAGGATAAAAGAGATATACGGCTACTCATTTGGAAACGTAAAACAGATGGAACCCACGCTAATGTACGAGGCCGTAAAGAACAATCAAGTAAACGCAATTTCAAGCTACACCACAGATTCAAGAGTGGATATGTTTGGGCTCAAAGTCTTAGAAGATGACAAATCTGCCCTGCCCCCGTATGACGCAATAATCATTGTGAACAAAAAATTTGCAGAACAATACCCGGAGGCTATCAAAGTACTTCAGAAGTTGAACAACGTTATCAACACAGATGAAATGAGAAAACTAAACTATAAATTTGACGTTGAAAAAGAAAGTGCGGATAGCATTGCAAAAGAATTTTTGATCAAAAAGGGTTTAATAAAAAAGTAGAAATAAAATAATATGATTTTTAAAAATGTAGATAGTATAGAAATCGTCCATTTAGTAAAAAATTATCGCAATTTTATGGCCATAGACGATGTAAGTTTGAAAATAAATGGCAAAGAGCTCTTTGTGATAATCGGACCTAGTGGATGCGGAAAAACAACTCTTTTAAAAACAATAAACAGGTTGGTTGAGCCCGACAGCGGCGGCGTATTTATCAATAACAACGACATAAGAAATCTCGATGTAGTGAAATTAAGAAAAAATATTGGATACGTAATCCAACAAGTTGGGCTCTTCCCTCATATGAACATAAAGGACAACATATCTTTAATTTTAAAACTTGAGGGCTGGCCCAGAGAAAAAATAGACAAAAGAGTTAAAGAAATTTTAAAAATAGTTTTCTTAGATGAAATTTATCTAAGAAAATTCCCAAATCAATTAAGTGGTGGACAGCAGCAAAGAGTAGGTCTTGCAAGAGCGTTAGCACTAAACCAACCGCTTCTTCTAATGGACGAGCCTTTTGGTTCTGTCGATCCAATACTAAGAAGACAATTGCAAGATGAATTTTTACAGATCAAGAAGGTGCTTGGAAAAACTATTGTATTTGTAACCCATGATATAGAAGAAGCATTCAGACTTGGTGACAGGATTGCTGTAATGAAAGACGGAAAAATAAAACAAATTGGTGAGGCAAACGATCTAATTTTAAACCCTGCTGACTCTTTCGTTTTAAACCTTGTAGAGTCGGATAAAAAGTATAAACACATCTCAAATTTAAAAGTTAGAGATGTTATGATACCAGTGAAAAATTATACGATTGATTCACAAGCAAAAATTTCTGATTCTATTAAATTTATGTTGAAAAATAATATAGAATTTGGAATCATTGTTAAAGAAGATAAATTTTTAGGCACAACAGACCTAAAAGCCCTTTTAAATAGCAATTTTATAAAAAACGATCAAAAAATTGAAAACCTTTACAACAAAGAAACGCTAAAATTTGGCCCAGAAAAGCCACTTTATGACGCACTGGCTGAAATGAAAAAATCAAATATATCAATTGCTGTCGTATTGGAAAGAGATATGCCAATAGGCATAATCCTATCAAGTGAGATTTTAAATAGGCTTATATGATAAAGCTTTCTGAAATTATAAACTTCATAAATTTTCAAGATCTTGTCCAAAGAACAGCTGAACAAATATATATGTTTTCAATTGCAATATTGTTGTCGATTGTGTTTGGCTTAATCATAGGCATCGTCTTACATAGAGCACAAAAATTGTCAAATATAGTATTTAATATTTTAAATATCATAGAAACTCTGCCCACAATAGCACTTTTAGTTTTATTGCTTCCATTTTTAGGACTTGGGATGAAGCCCACGATCTTCGTATCAGTTCTTTATGCGATACTGCCAATTGCAAGAAACTGTTATGTAGGCCTAAATAACGTTGAACAAAATTACATTGAAGTAGCGCGTTCCATTGGCTTAAACGAATTCGAGATTCTAACAAAAATAGAGATTCCGCTTGCCCTACCTACGATAGTTTCAGGCATCAGAATTTCTATCGTATTTACAATGGGTGTAGTAACGCTTGGCGGTCTTATTGCAGCAGGAGGTCTAGGCGCTAGCATTCAAACTGGCGTACAGCTTTATGATAAAACCTTAATATATGTATCTGCAGTATGGGTAGGGATATTAGCCCTTTTTTTTGACGCATTGGCCTATCTGGTTGAAAGATTTTTACAAAAGAGATTCAATAATGTTTGACGAAATATTAAGCTCATTTTACGTTCACATACTGCTTACATACATATCTTTAATCTTAAGCATAGTTATAGGCATACCCCTTGCGGTAATATCTTTAAAAAATCGCCACATTGCAAATTTCATAATAGGATTTTGCAATTTAGTCCAGGCAATACCTAGCTTTGCAGTGGTAGCTATAGTTGTGCCTTTATTTGGTATAGGATTTAAGCCAGCAATATTGGCAATATTTCTTAGAATATTGATGCCTATTGTAAAAAACACTTATGATGGACTAATTAACATAGATATTTTAGTATTAGAGTCGTCAAAAGGAATGGGTTTGAGCGAGTGGCAGATATTAAGATATATAAGATTTCCAAATGCCTATCCATCAATATTTGCTGGAATAAAGTTTGCATCTATATTGTCAAATTCTGTCGCTATCTTGACCGCTATAATTGGAAGCGGTGGTCTTGGATCAATAATATTTGAAGGTCTGGCAAGTTTTAACATAAATAAAATTCTGGCTGGCTCAATACCAGCAATTCTTATTGCATTATTTATGGACATAAGCTTTTCAATGATAGAGAAAAAATTCTTTACTTACCAGGATATCATAAACAAAAATCATCCCTAGAAAGGACTCTTAGGCAAATTTTTTAATTTTTATTGTCCAACTTAAAGCTTACAAGGGTCTTGACAGGCAAATACAAAAGTGATAGTTTAGTTACAAATAAGCCATGAAGGCTCTTAACCCCAGAAAGGGTTAGCTTTCATGGCTTTTGTTTTTACAAGGTTTTTAAAGGGGGTGTAAGATTAAATTTTTTATCGTAATCTACTTAGATTACAAAATTTTTTGAAAGAAAATTTATCACGAGGATAGGGAGGAGTAAATGCACATTCCAGATGGTTATCTTAGTCCGCAAACGTGCGCGGTAATGGGAGCTGTTATGCTTCCTGTTTGGTGGACATCGGTAAAAAAGGTCCAGAGCACCATTAATAAAAAATATGTGCCGTTAATGGCACTTGGTGCAGCTTTTTCTTTTGTAATAATGATGTACAACGTTCCAATTCCAGATGGCACTACTGCACATGCAGTTGGAGGTTCACTTCTTGCAATAATATTTGGTCCGTGGGCTGCAACGCTGTGTATAACAATCGCTTTAGCAATCCAAGCGCTTCTCTTTGGCGACGGAGGCATACTTTCTTTCGGTGCTAACTGTTTTAATATGGCTTTTGTTTTGCCATTTAGCTCTTATTTCATTTACAAAATATTAACAACAAATTCTGATATATCCAGTGCAAGGCGGTACATATCAGGGTTTATTGCAGGCTACATCGGCATAGTTCTTGCAGCAATCTGCGCAGGAATAGAGTTAGGACTACAACCTTTGCTATTTCATACAGCTGCGGGAGTTCCCTTGTACTGTCCTTATCCATTAAGTCTTGCAGTACCAGCAATGGCATTCGCGCACTTGACAGTAGCTGGCCCCGTTGAGGGGGTAGTAACTGCACTTGCAATAAAATATTTACAGGCAAGCAACCCAGAAATGCTCAGTATAGAAAAAATTAAGGCCCCATCAAAAGCTTTTGGCTATGCAAAAATTTGGATAGGTATGGCAATAGTTGCAGTCCTTACTCCACTCGGACTTCTTGCGTCAGGTAGCGCATGGGGAGAATGGGGAGCAGATGAAATAAAGGACAAGATTGGGTTTGTTCCAGAGGGTCTCGCTCAGATGTCCGACAAGTGGCACGCACTTATGCAAGATTATGGCATTCCGGGTTTTGACCAGAGCTTCTTACAATCTGCAGTAGGATACATAGCAGCAGCAATAGTTGGTATAATTCTTATAAGCCTTATCACATACTTGTTTGGGAAAACTTTGAAAAATAAAGATAAGGAGATTCATGAAACTAAATAACTTAAAACGGTGGTTATATGTGTCCAAAGTGTTTTAAATTAAGTTTTACAAAATCTACTAAACCTGGATTTTTGGAAAAAACGATCAATGAATTAAATAATGTTATGAAAGAAGAATTTGTTGCCGGGAAGATAGCTTCCCGGCACGGCCTTTTACAAAACCTTGATCCAAGGATCAATTTTTTAGCGACACTGCTGCTTATAATTTCTGCGAACTTTATCCATCAACCATTGGTATTATTATTTTTCAATTTCTGGGTTATCTGGTTAGCAAAGGTGTCGCTCGTTCCTCTTGGCTCATTTTTAAAAAAAATATGGTTAGTTGTTCCTCTTTTTACTGGAGTTATGGTGATACCTACTATTTTCAGTCCATTTTTACCAGGTGAGCCTCTATTAATTTTATTTCAATTGCCACATCCTGTTCAAGTTCTGTTCTGGCAAATTCCACAAGTTATATCCATAACCAAGCAAGGAGTTTTGGCTGCTGTTGTATTGGTGCTCAGAGTTGGAATATGTGTTTCATTGAGCTTATTGCTAACTCTTACTACAAAATGGTCGCTATTGTTAAAAGCCTTAAGTAAAATATGTATACCGACTATATTCATCACAATTTTAGAAATGGCTCACAGATATATTTATCTTCTTTTGCAAACAACAGTTGATATGTTTACTGCAAAGAAAAGCCGAAGTGTAGGACATACAACTACAGGTGAGGAAAGAAAATTCGTATCAAACTCGATGTCTATACTTCTTGGAAAATCCTATTTCATTAGCAATGAAGTTTACTCTGCAATGCTTTCAAGAGGTTATAATGGAAATACATTGGTTCTTACAGAGTTTAAATTGAAAGCATTCGATTGGCTCTGGCTATTTTTCATAATAATAGTTTGTTTATTCTTTATCGGAGGAGATCATTTATTTGTCTGGAAATAATAATATTTTTGCACTAAAAGAAATTAGTTATCGATACCCAAGCAGTGAAGAAGCGCTTTCAAGAATTAATTTGGAAATTAAAAAGGGAGAATTATCAATCTTTTTAGGGGCAAACGGGTGCGGTAAGTCAACCCTGTTAAAAATTTTAGATGCCCTTATATTCCCTCAAGAGGGAGAATTTTATGCATTTGGGAATCTTATAACCGAAGAGACCCTTTCAAACGAAGAATTTTTCTACTCGTTCAGAAAGAGGATAGGGTTTCTTTTTCAAGAATCAGACGTTCAGCTCTTCAACCCAACGGTCTGGGATGAAATAGCCTATGGACCCTTGCAATTAGGATTAGGCAAAACTGCTGTCAGGGATAGAGTAGAAAAAACTTTAGATCTATTGGGCTTGAAACGACTTAAAGACAGACCACCCTTCAAGCTGAGCGGTGGAGAGAAGAAAAAAGAAGCAATTGCATCCATACTTTCAATCGAGCCAGAGGTTTTATTATTAGATGAGCCAACCAACGGCTTAGATCCCAGAACTCAAAGACATTTGATAAATCTTATAAAAGACTTTCACAAACAGAATAAAACCGTAGTTATATCCACCCACAACCTTGATCTAATATATGAATTGGCTGACAAAGTCTATGTCTTCTCTGAAGACCACAAAATCATTGCATCAGGATCGCCAGAAGAAATCTTAAACAACAAAGATTTGCTTATAAAGGTAAATCTTATCGATGAACACTTTCACAAACATGTCCATACAGGAGACCACCTGCACTTTCACTCACACGAATAAATTTGTTCTTGTCGTCTATTTAATTAATAAATTTCAGCTTCGATAGCCTTTGTGTGTTATAGAGCGCTTTTATAATTCTTTAGCTCGCTATAACACACAAGATTTAGGTTATAATAATAATTATATTAAAAAGCGGGGTGTGAGCGTGAAAGAGTTCACTGAAAGTTCACTGAAAAAGTTTAACGGAAAAGATGATAAGAGCGTTTATATTGCCTACAAAGGAAATGTGTACGACGCCACAGGCAGCAAACTATGGAAAACTGGGACACACATGAATACCCATACCTCTGGCAAGGACCTCACAGCAGAAATATCAGCAGCGCCTCACAACGAAAGCATGTTGGAAAGGTTAACCGTCATTGGGACATACAAAGAAGACCCCCAAGACGAAAGAGTGCCCACCTGGCTAAATAATATTTTAGAAGCGCACCCAACTTTGAAAAGACATCCCCACCCTATTTCAGTACACTTGCCACTGGCTTTTATGATGGGTTCTAGCTTGTTTGCATTAATTTTCTTGTTTTTCGGGCACAAATCTTTTGAGAGCACTTCCTTTTATCTTTTTACAGCAGGTCTAATTTCTACTATACCTGCAATTTTTACGGGATTATTTACCTGGTGGCTAAACTATAGGCTAAACCCATCTATCCATATAAAACTAAAAATAATATTTACCATCTTAGTCGATCTTGATGCCATCGTATTGCTATATATGAGATTAAACAATCCATCAATACTCTCTTCAATACACGCCAACCCCCACACCTCAACATATATCTATCTAATCCTAATACTGCTTCTCACTCCACTTACAGCAGTTATAGGATACAATGGAGGAGAGTTAGCTTTTCCAACTAAAAAATAATTTTAAATAAAGCAAGCCAGCAAAAAGGAGATACAACCTATGAGAATAGAGATAATAGATCCAGATCGCTGTGTAGGATGTGAAATATGTATGCTCGCTTGTGTCAGAAGGCAAGGATTTGCAGGACTTGCCAAGTCAAAGATCGCAGTTCATTCTTCGGGCGGCATGGAAAAGGGCTTTACTGTATTAGTTTGCAGAGCCTGTTCAGACCCACCCTGTGCAGCAGTGTGCCCCACAAATGCTCTTGAAGTAAGAAAAGATGGAGGGGTAAATCTTATTTCAGAAAAGTGCATAGGTTGCAAAAATTGTGTTGAGGCATGTACGGTAAATTCAATATTCTGGGATAATGAGGCAAATAAGCCAAATATATGCATTTACTGTGGATTTTGTGCCATGAACTGCCCTCATCACGTACTTTATTTTAACAAGGAATGGGGTAAAGAAAATGTTTGAAGACAAATTTACTCGCGTTCTTTATATAGACTTATCAAAAAAGAGTTTTGCGATAAAATCAAGGCCCGATTTGTTTGAGAAGTGGTTAGGCGGATCGGGTGTGGGAATTCAGCTATTGAAAGAGGAGTGTCCAAAAGATACAGATCCCTTTAGCCCGGAAAACACAATAATATTTGCAGTAGGACCTATTACTTCTCTTTATCCTCTTGCATCCAAAACAGTAGCAATGTTCAAATCCCCCTTGACAGGCAACCTTGGGGAAAGCCACGCTGGCGGCAGAAGCGCAGTAAGCATTATGATGGCTGGATACGGTGCAATAGTTATTAAAGGAAAATCAGACATTCCAATTTATCTTTCAATATTTGACAATGAAGTTAGATTCCATGATGCAAGGGCTATTTGGGGAATAAAGGATGCAATCACCGTTGGAAAGATAATCAGACAAAGAGAGACCTTTTCAGGCCAAAGAAGCATAATGAGAATAGGCAGAGCTGGAGAAAATCTTGTAAGTTTTGCATCGCTAAACACTGAAACATATAGACACTTTGGCAGATTGGGTTTAGGAGCAGTTTTTGGCAGTAAGAATTTAAAAGCTTTAGTGATAGCGGGTAAAAGAACGATAAATTTAACAGACCCAAAAGCATATTTGAGAGTCTATAAAAATATTTTGGATGAAACCACATCAAGCCTGATGAAGAAATATCACGACCTTGGAACCGCTGTGAATGTCCTCCCTCTTCATGAAATTGGCGGCCTCCCTATTGAAAATCTAAATAAAATCTCTTATGAGGGTGCAGCTGAGCTCTCTGGGGAAAATCTTGCTCAAAATTATCTGGGCAGAAGAATAGCCTGCACTGGATGTCCAGTTGCATGCGTTCATATAGCAGCCTTCAGAGATCCGCACGAAGAAGAAAAATATTTTTACAAGACATCTATGATTGGATATGATTACGAACCCATTTATTCGCTAGGAACGATGCTTGGAATCAAAGACGCTAAGGGTTTTCTGAAGTTGATGGACAGAACTGAAAAGTTAGGTCTTGATGCAATGTCATCTGGAGTAGCCCTTGCCTGGGCCACAGAGATGCTTAACAAAAATATTGTTACTGAAAGCGAGACATTGGTTAAGTTTTCTTTTGGAGACTGGGAGAAGTATATTGAAGGCTTAGAAAATATTGTATTAATGCCAAATGATTTTTATAAAGCGCTTTCAAGAGGCACCAGTTATGCATCAGAAATTTACGGTGGCAAAGATTTTGCACTTAACTTTGGAAAAAATGAGATGCCAGGATATCATACCGGAGCAGCTACCCACCTTGGATGGTTTTTAGGAGCAAGACACAGTCATCTGGACAATGCAGGCTACAGCATGGATCAGAGCCTGAAAGGAGACTATCCAGAACCAGAAAAATTGGTAGACAACCTAATAGAAGAAGAGGCAAACAGGCAAATTCTATCAAGCCTTGTGGTTTGTTTCTTTGCAAGGGCAATATATCTAAATTTTGACAATACTATAAATTGTCTAAAAACAGTCGGCATAGATCTAACGAAAGAAGAGCTTAAAGAGTTAGGTATGGAAATTTATAGACAAAAGATGTCATATAAAACTCAGGAAGGATGGCTGCCAAGCCACTTAGATCTCCCAAAAAGAATATTTGAAACCCCAGCTCCATTTGGAAAGATTTCTGAAGACTATATGAAAAAGGCAATAGATCATTTTAGAGATAGATTAGAAAAAGATTTTCGCTAATTCTTAAAAGCTTCATTTAAAAATTTAGCCAGAAATTATTTTTTAGATAATTTCTGGCTAAATTTTTTATCCATTCGTATATTCTTCGTCCAAGTTCAACAAAAATATTTCAAAACTGCTTGATCTTATAAAGAATACATAGAATTGAACTATATACTATATTATAAAATTAAATAAGTTTTATGATATAATTTACTAATGAAATATGTTTCATAACTAATATTGGGAGGAATTTATATGGCTGAAAACGATTTTAATTCGTTAATCAAGCACTTTTCACCAGCATGGTTTGCTTCTGTCATGGGCACAGGCGGTCTTGCAAACGTTTTATATTCGCTTAGTACACATTTTACCTTTTTAAAGATTGTCGCTCAATCGCTGTTTTTTTTAAATATCTTTCTTTTTCTGATTTTAATAATTCCATGGGTATTGAGATGGTTTTTACACATCAATAAGCTATTAGAAGATTTGAGCCATCCAATAATGTCAAATTTTTTCCCAACAATGCCAGTTGGAGGGCTCGTACTTGGAACGAACTTCTTTCTAATAGGCAAAGATTTTTTCAGCCACGAAAATATTGTATTTATAGGTAATTTATTATGGCTAAATGGCGTAATACTTTGTCTGATATTTGGAGTTCTTGTAACTTACAATATGGTTGTTAAAGAAAAAATAGAACCAGAATTTATAAATTTCTCATGGTATATACCCCCAGTTGCAACAATAGTCGTTCCTCTTTTGGGAAATATGGTAGCAAGATCTTATCTAAACACAAATATAGAATATGCACGTGCGGTTAATTTTACAGACATCATCTTTTTTGGGATTGGTCTTTCTTTATTTATCCTTCTAAACAGCATTCTATTAAATAGATTTATAGTTCACAAATTGCCAGGATCTGTTGCGACGCCTACCTTCTGGATAATACTTGGTCCAATAGGAGTAGGAACGCTTAGCCTGCTCGGTATTGCAGACGTTTCAGCATCTCTAAATATAATTGAATCAGCAGGATTGGGGACAATTAATTTTATGGGTGCAATATTTTGGAGTTTTGGCGTTTGGGCATTTTTACTGGTTGTTATAATAACCTTAAAATATCTGATAAGCGAGAAACATATACCTTTTACACTTTCTTGGTGGGCATTTATATTTCCTCTTGCAGCATATACGCTGTCAAGCTATAGCATATACCAATACTGCAAAGTCGAATACGTTTATTGGTACACAGTAGCTCTTGCAACGCTTTTAACATTTCTTTGGATATTAACTTTTATTAGCTCTATTTATGGAACATTTAGCGGAAAATATCTTTTTCCAAAGCAGGTAAAATAAGTAGGCGTCGCTAATAAAGCTTCAAAATAATATGATTTGAGTTTTTATAAATAATATAGTTTTCATTATGGTCAATATATTGCCCATCTGGAGAGATTACTTTTCCTGAAGAAATAATTTTTATTTCATTATTGTATTTTAGCAATCCAACTTCGTTGTTCTTCGGGAAAATTAAAATTGAATTTACATTTACAGGAATTTCTAAATTAATTTCATTCCAATTACTAAAAATCTGATCTGTCTTGCCAACAAATATTTTTGTAATACTGTTATTTTCAACTTTTCCTATGTAAACGGAGTCGTCAAGACCGATTCCCAAAAGCTCATATCCCTTATTTAAAAATAGGCTGCCAATCTTATTTTTAAATAGATATATTCTTCCATCGGTTGACTGTATAAAAATTTGATCTCTGTGCCTTAATTCAGACATTCTGCTGATTCTATTAAAGGGCAAGTAAACATGATCAAATTGACCCATTATATCTATTCTATAAAGGGTGCTATTGCCAAGCCTATTAACAATATTCACATAAATCATATTGGTTAAGGTTGAGAGGGTTACATCTTTAACGTCCTCCCCACTTCGAACATATATCTTTCCAACTTCCATATAATGAAAATTATTAAAGTCATAAGCGACCAACGAAATCTCATATTCGTAACCCAGATTTTTTTTATAAAAGTACAAAATCCTATCCCTGTCCGGGAGCCAGGTATAATATTCTACAGCCCCATCATCCACATCAATAATCTTTTGTAAGCTAGAATCCTTAGAATTTAAAACAAAGATTTTGCCGTCATTTAAAAAAGAAATATACTTTCCATCATATGAAGCATTAATGTAATTAGCCTTGTAAGCGAGCTTAACCTTAATTTCTTTAGGCAAATCAGAATTATCAGTAATTTGTTTTATATCAATATTTCCAGAAGTAAGAAAGACATTGTTTATATAAAGTAAAATCAAGATTTGAATCAAGACAGGTATGATAAACCAGGTTAAAAATCTTTTTTTCATAGGAGATTATTTAACTAAAAAAACTGTTGGCACAGTTCTCTCTCCAAGAGGGTTAGAAGGATTATTGATTACTCTTCCCTTGTAGAACATTGTAGTAGACGAGCCGCCATCAAGGTTGGCAGCGTTATAGGCACCATATTTAAGCATAATATCCTGAACATCTCTAAGGGTGGCGCCTACACTTTCAAGCGCCCTGCCATCAATAGTCAGAAATATTACAGTTCCATCAGCTTTCTGACCAATTGCAGTCCTAGGAGCTATTCCCCAACCGCCATCGCCGTTTTTTATCATTGGCTGTCCATTAACGATAAGAGGAGGCCCAAAACTTACCGCTTCTTTTATATCAAGATTCTTAATTTCATCAAAATTCAATTTTCCTACTATTAACTTCCCTTCAGCAGTAAAACCTACAATATCTCTCTTAATTTTATCGTTTACAAAATCGCTATAGAAAACCTTCCCATCGTGGATAATAATACCCTCAGGAACACCACCAGTAGCGCTCCATGAACCATTCTCAAGGCCTAAGAACCCTCCAGCGTTTATAGCGGCAATAGCATTGTTTTCATCAGCAATCTGGCTAACAGTCTGACCTTCTTTTGGGAGGAGCTTCGAGACGCCAACCTTTACTCGAGTAGGATCCTTTATTAGCAAAACCTTACCTACAAAATACTTACTTTTAATCTCATACACATTGATAGTATTGTCATGATGATTTACAAATTTAAGAAGATTTGGATCGGAATTGCCGAAAATAATAGAATTGGTTTTATCCATAATAGTTTTTATTTTCTGCTCAGGTAAAAAGAGAGTAGCCAGAAATTGATGACTGGAAGTGGTCATTGCAGACTCAACCCACATATCCCTAATATTTGAAAAAGGACCATAGAAAACAAGCGCAGGAATGACAATGCACGCCAGCAAAATTTGAAAAAGACTATATATGACAATCTTTTTCAAAGAAAGTTTATTATTTGGATTATTTGATTTAATTTTTCTATTTTTCAAATTTTAATAAGTTAGAATAAAACATAAGAATTATATTATATCTCAAAAATTAATTTTTTATTAAAAAAATATAATACTACTTAGACGAATATCTAAACAGACATATCTAAACTAAATAGTATTATATTTATATAATAGAAGA
>NZ_JBAGBW010000012.1 GCF_039822205.1 Thermodesulfobium sp. 4217-1 | reverse complement strand
ACCATAGGCGCAGTTCTGAGAACAAAAGACAATACATCTGCCTTATATATTTCTGTGGGCAATATGATTGATTTGACAAGCGCAATAGAGATAACTCTAAAATGTTCATTTTCAAGGATACCCGAGCCTCTGAAGATTGCAGATAAGCTTTCTAAAATAATGGCTGAGGCTTAACGTGTATGTTTGAGAATATTAAATTGCCCAAATCTTTTTGATAGGATTCATCGTTTAGTTTATTTATTATTTTTTCAGACGCCTCAATTAAAAGTTGCTGATTTTTAAGAACGTACTCTACCTTGTCCCACATATTTTCGTATGGGAATAGCACTTCAGGAAATATATTTTCTCCAAGTAAGATGTTTGGAAGGAGAAAGCATATCCTCTTTTCGTTGTATTTCGGAGGGATGAATACCTGATTTGATTTTTCAAGTTTTTTCTTGTAAAACCAGAAATCCCACGGATGTATTCTATATACCCCTACAAATGGCATTTTTTCATTTACCAATCTTAATACCATTGTCCCTGATGTTGCTATCGATGCGTCAACTCTCTTTACTGTTCTCTCTTCTACGCTAATATTCTTTGATATCAATATTTTAAATATATTTTTTTCGAGAGGCCCAAATGGAAATATGTTAAAGGTAAAGTCCTTCTGTTTGTTTATGCACTCATCTAAAACAAAGGGCATAATCCAATCTACCTCCTGCGATCTACTTCCTGGAAATATGCCAATATTGGTTTTCCCCTTGCCAAAAGTAAGAGCCCTAGTTGGAAAGAGTCTGTTTTCATCGTCGAGTATTGGATTTTTAATTAGAAAAGTCTTTTTCCTTGTGTTTTCGTATGCGCTTAGGTAGAACTTGTAAGGCACGAGGAAAAGATCAAACGGTTCTGACATATTATTCATCTCATCTTGAGTCTTGCCCCATGGCCCCGGTGGGAAAAGATATATAAAAGGCGATTTTATTCCAATAGATCTTAATTTTTTTGCCAATCTAACGTTTGTCCCCCCAAAATCTACAAATATCAGAATATCAGGGTTTATATCTTTAATCTTTTCACTAACTGCTCTGATGTAATTTGTAACTGCTAAAGCCTTTTGGATGGATTTTACCAATCCTATAGCGCTAAGTTTGCTTGTGTCGTAAAGAATCTCGCAATCTATTTTTTCTGTAAGAAAGTTTGACGAGGCAGCATAAAGCTTGAAGGGTTGGATTTTCTCGATTGATTTAAGTAAGCTTAAAGATATTTCTTCTGCTGATCGCTCTGCTGTAAAAAGTGCAATCTTGAGCAACTACCACATACCGCTGTCTAATTCAGATGGCTTTTCTACTAGAAGATAATCTGTTTGTCTAATGACTCCCTGATCGATATCTGTTGCGTAAGCAGATTCTATTTCGTATTCGTTCATTAAACCGGTGGAGTCAACTTTTATTCTTATAATTGCCGAAAGGTTTGCAGGGATATCCACGTAATAGAATCCTTTGTCTTTTGGAAGAGGCTGATTGTTGGTGGTGGTGGCTATAGCTTTTACGCCTGATGAATATTTAAGGTATATGTATACTCTTATCTGATTTGGTGTTAGATTTTGGATAGTGTGGAAGAAAAGCGATTGCGTAAATGGATAAGTGCTGTATGGTATTACATACGAACTAATAGGATCGCCTTGACTGACACTTATAGATGCCGCCATGGCATTTGTTTGAATTAGCGTTAAAAGAAATACCATCAAAAAGATCACTTTTCTCATGATTAATTATTTTATCACAAAAATTATTAACATAAAACTCAGCCATATTAATCTTTTATCGATCTATTTGACCGAGGTACGACAATTTCTAATTTTTTTAGCTTTCTAAAAAAAGTGCTCCTTGTCAAACCAAGGTCCTTTGCTGCCAAGTCTCTATTAAAGCCATTTTTTTTGAGAGCGTTTAGGATAATCTCTTTTTCTTTATGATTTACCCCCTCTTTTATATTAAAATCCTTTTGTATATATTCTGGCAGGTGAGCTACGTCAATAATTTCTTCTGAGCACATAAGGATGGCCCTTTCAATAATATTTCTTAACTCTTCTATATTTTCTGGATAATCATAGCTATTGAGCGCATTTATGGCATTTTGAGTAAAACCAGATATTTTTTTGTCATAGATTTTACTGAAGTGAAAGAGGAAGCTTTCTGCACAAAAAATAATGTCTTCCTTTCGAAATCTTAAAGGTATTATTTCGAATCTGAATTCATTTATAATAAAATAAAACTCATCTCTTGGAAGACAATCTTCTGACGATGAAAAAATTATTAATTTGTTATTTTCATCAAGATTGCCCAGCTTTTTCAGAAAATTAGACAATTTTTCCTTAAAGTCTTTTGTTATGTAATCCATATCCATTATGTGTACAGCGTTAAAATCAGAAAATATCCTTTCAAGGTTTAAGTCTTTAACAGTCTTCAAAGAAAATTCTGCAAAATTCTTGATGCCTTTGCTCTTCAGTATCCATTTGAAAAGGGCGCTCTTACCTGTTCCTTGCTCGCCGATAATATAGAGTTTGTTTGTATTTGGCAGGGCACTTTTTAAAAACGAAAAGCTTTTTTGCATCATCAGATTTTTGCTCTTAAAACAAAAATCTTCTTCAACTTTTAGGATTTCTTCTCTTAATGCCATTATTTCAGATTGATCTCTAAATACTTGTGCTACGCTTACTATTTCATTTGATAAATTTTTTATCAAGACGTTTGACACGCTGATAAAAACCTTGTTCCCTGAAGAATCTATTATATAGCCGTGTCTTTTTGTGCATTCATTTTTTTCAAGCGTCTCCCTTATGGGGCAGTTGTTTATGCACATGTTTGATCTGAAAACGTCATAGCACTTTTTGCCCATTGCTTCTTTTTCTGACACCCCCGTGATATGTTCGGCTGCTTTATTGAAAAAAATTATCTTGAAATCCATATCAACCGCATATATGCCATCGCTTACACTGTTTAGCAAAAGAGAGCCAATGTCAGGTGAGCTTATATTTTGAATATCAAAAAGGGCTATGACGTTTTTCAATATGACTCCTTATTAATTAACTTTTAATCTTTCCCACATATCAATTATATCCTGTGCTGATGGTATATTTGATTCTACAATTGTTTTTGCTTCTATTTGAGCTTTGGTTACTAATTTATCATATCTAATCTTTCCTATAACCTTCGCACCTAACTCTTTTGCAACGCTCTCAATTTTTTCTGACATATCCAGATTGAGATCAAATTTGTTTATACAGATATAAGGTTTTATCCTGAAGTGATTTGCAAGGGACAATACCCTTTCAAGATCGTGAATGCCAGAGAGCGTAGGTTCGGTAACTACTAAAACGTCTGTGGCCCCTGTAATAGACGCTATTACAGGGCATCCTATTCCAGGAGGTCCATCAATGATAATCAATTTTTTGTCCTTTTCTTGCGCAAGCTTTTTTGCTTCGCTTCTGATTAAAGCGACGAGTTTTCCAGAATTTTCTGCTGCAATACCTAATTTTGCGTGTACCATAAACCCAACTCTTGTCTCTGATTTCATCCATTCTCCACAAAGTCTTTCTGGGAAATCTATCGCCTTTTCAGGGCAAAATTCGACACATACTTTGCAACCCTCACAGGATGATGGTTCTACGCTAAATTTAGCGTTATTGTTCGCCTTTATAGCATCAAATCTACACAAATCTTTACATATTCCACATCCTGCACACTTTTCTTGATTTATTTCAGCAATGTGGCCACTATAAAAGTCCTGTCTTTCAATTGAAATTGGCTTTAGCAAGAGATATAAATCTGCTGCATCTACGTCGCAATCCGCAACTATACAATCTTGCGATAGGTATGCAAGAGAAGCGCTGATGCTCGTCTTGCCAGTTCCGCCTTTGCCGCTAATTACCACAATCTCTCTTGGCCTATTGTCCATTTTGAATCACCACACCAATCTTTGTCAAAACTTCTTCAAAACTTTTTCTATATTCTGGCAGATTGTCCAAGATTGTTTTGCCGTTTGAATACAATTCTGCTATCCTTCTGTCATCAGGGATCTCTAAAATAATAGGGATATTTTCATCTTTACAATATCTGTGCACCCTGTCGTCGCCTGAGCCCACTCTGTTTATTGCAACGGCGAATTTTTTATTGAGCTTTCGCGACACTTCAACCGCTAAGACCAAATCGTTTAACCCAAATGGAGTTGGCTCGGTTACAAGAATTATATAGTCTGCATCTTTTATTGCTTCTATCACAGGGCAAGAGGTTCCTGGGGGTGCATCTATTATGTTTAAAGTGTCTTTTCCCTCAAGCTTTTTTACTGCTCCAATTAATGGGGGACTCAGCGGACTTCCAACGTCTAAAAGGCCATCAATCAGGTTTATTTTTCCTAAGCTGTAAAAATTGATTAATCCAATCCTGTGGTCCACTTCGTGAATGGCTTTTGGTTGACATACAAGAGTACAACCTCCACACGAGTGGCACATTTCTTTAAACACAACAGGCTTTCCTTTAAGGGACATTATTGCATTGTATTGACAGAAATTACTGCATGCTCCGCACTCTGTACAGATGCTTTCGTCAACCTCTGGAATTTTTATGTTTACAATTTCCTCTTTAATCTTTGTCCCTTTTATAAATATGTGAGAATTTGGTTCTTCTACGTCACAATCTAACAAAGTTACCTGTCCATATTTTTCGGCTGCTACCATTGCAAGGTTGGTAGCGATGGTAGTCTTGCCTGTGCCGCCCTTTCCTGATGCAACAGCTAAAGTCATCTCCAATGCCCACCTTTAGTTGGTGAATTTGATATCTGTAGTCTTCCTCCATTAAGCTCTTCAATAGCCTCTCTAACGGTTTTAGAATTTGAAAGATATATTTTTATATCGTTTCCAGCAAGAACATTAAATGCATTTGGTCCACAGTTTCCCGTAACCAATGCCTCTACTTTGGCATCAACTAATTTTTTTGCAGCGCTAATTCCTGCTCCGTGAGCAGACTCTACGCCCGCCATATTTTCCAATGTCTGAGATTCATTGGTTTCTGTATCATAAATTATAAAATACATTGCCCTTCCAAATCTCTGGTCAAATTCTGAATCTAAATTATCTCCTTGTGATGTAAACGCTACTTTCATACTTACCTCCTATAATATATGATCTTTAAGGGAAGGCCTAAGCCTCCCCTTAACTACACCCTATTCGGTTTCTTTTCCAATAGACCCCAGCCTGTTTTTTATTGCTGCGACAGCAGATTCAAGGGCATTAAGCTGATTTTGCAATATATTTTTTTCAGCTTGCGGATCGTTATATATTGAAGCTCTCATCAAGCCAAACCCTCTGCCAAAACCAGAAAATCCTCTGCCCATGCATCGAGCGAATCCTCTGCCCATTCTAAAGCCTGAGCCTACAAAACCAGGCTGCGCATTTCCAGAGCAGTATCCGAATCCTCTGCCAGTCATTGGTCCTTGTCCCATCGGTCCTGTTCCATCACCTCTTGGCATTTCTGTCACCTCCTTTCATAGTTATATTCTTAAAAATCCTAAAAACCACAAAAGTAAGAAAACTGCAGTCCATCCAAGCACTAGTTCAACCCTGCCCATTATTAGAGAGACAATAAGCCCTAAAAAGAATATTAAAAACAGTACCGACGACCTGCTGCTTGTAATAGCGCTGCCATAAAAACTCCTTTGTCCTCCAACCCAGCGAGGATTACATCTTCTAATACCTCTCATAATTTTCTACTCCTTATGATATCCGCAGACTCTTAACCTCTAATCATCATCGTTTGGCATTTTGGACATTTTTCCTGGACGCAAGGCACTCCTGGTTTGTGAGGAATCCTTGTACCGCAATTTGGGCACAGACATTCACCTCCAGGGCCAAAGCCCTGTCCTCCCATGCGACCTTTTCTCATACCCTGACCTGCTTGACCAGATCCCATCGGTCCTGTTCCATCGCCTCTTGGCATTTGTATCACTCCTTTTAAGATAATATTTTTTGCAAGACAGCCCTTTCTAAACCTGTTTTGTTTGCAGCCTGGCATTAGAAGGCTGTTTAGGTTGTGCCCCTTTATAAATGCTAAAAGAACATCTTCTTTATTTCCAGAAATAAAAGAATTTACTTTAGTATATGCAGATATCTGAGATTCAAGCTGTCTGCTAACTGCACCACAGATAACCAGGTCAACGCTGTTTTTAAGAAAGAAATCAAAGATATTTAACAAATCGACTTTATAAACTTTCCTACCAGTTATTTCGCCTTCAGTTATCTCGACAATTTCTATATCGTTTGATGAATCGAAAACTGGAGCAATGATTTCTTTATATATAGATAACGCAATCTTCAAGTTTATCTTCCTTTCAATAAAAATTTTAGTATCATTTATTACACTATACATTATATCATAAAGTGTCAATAATGACACTAAATAAAATAAAAAAAAGAGGTTTGGTGTTGAGAGCCCTGCCTACATCTTCATAACAAAGATATTAGCTAAAAAGAGAACTGATCCACAGATTATTAGTGTAGGTTCTATTCCGATTAGGTTTGAGAGAAAACCAATTAAAAGTGCCCCAAAGGGAGAAAGCCCGATAAAAGAAAGCGCATAAATGCTCATCATCTTTCCACGTATATTGTTTGGCGTTTTTACTTGAATCAATGTATTTGTAGTAACAGCTAAAGATATCAATCCAAATCCTGACAAAAAAAGAAATATCATACAAACGATAAAGTTTTGAAATATCGCTATGCCTATCAGGCTGACCGATAGAAGTATTGAAGATCGCTTTATTATATTTACCAGGTTAGAGGACTCTTTTCTTGTTCCAAGGAAGAATGCTGCTATAAGAGAGCCTATGCCAGAAGAAGCCATTAGCAAGCCATAACCCTTAACGTCGGTGTGTAATATTAATTTCGCAATAGCAGGCAGCAGCACCATATAGGATATTCCAAGAAATCCTCCCATAGAGAGCATGATGATCGCTATGAGTATTTCTTTGCTACTAATTGTAAAATCATACGCTTCTTTGAATCTTGCTCTCTTCTTAGTAGATAAATCTAAAGTCTTTTCTGTTTTTATAAAAAAGAGCGATGCAAGTACTGCCAGAAAAGATATAGCATTTATCAAAAAGCAAATTGCCTCTCCAAAAAACGCAACCAAAAAGCCTGCTACCGTTGGTCCTATTACCCTTGCAGCGTTAAATATTCCAGAGTTTAGCGCTATGGCTTGAGGGAGATCTCTTTTGTCGTTTACAAGGTCTATAACAAAAGCCTGTCTGGTGGGCATGTCAAAGGCTGCTATGAAGCCTGATACGCTTGTAAGTGCAATAAAAATCCAAAAGTTAGCATTTTCAATGGTAGCCGCAAACATAAAGAGGGCTACAAATGTAAAGGCTGTTTGGGTTATGTATAATATTCTCTTTTTTGGGAAATTATCGGCAATATCTCCACCAAAAAGTGTAAATATTGCCATTGGGATCTGGGCAGAGAAGGTCAAGAGACCAAGGGCTGATGTTGATGAAGTTATTTTATAAACCAACCAGGATAGGGCAGCGCTTTGAACCCAACTGCCGATTAAAGATATTCCTTGTCCCCAAAAATATAAGCTAAAATTAAGCTGTTTTAGGGGATTTGGTATTAGATTCGAAAAATTCATCTCTTTCATGAAAATTTAAACAGAAAATTTATTTAAAAAAGTTTTAAAATTAAGACGTTTTTTAAAAGATATTGCAAAA
Organism: Thermodesulfobium sp. 4217-1; assembly: GCF_039822205.1. Classification (NCBI taxonomy): domain Bacteria; kingdom Pseudomonadati; phylum Thermodesulfobiota; class Thermodesulfobiia; order Thermodesulfobiales; family Thermodesulfobiaceae; genus Thermodesulfobium; species Thermodesulfobium fumaratoxidans. The sequence continues at coordinate 55,593 of NZ_JBAGBW010000012.1, read as the reverse complement.
ATGATAATCAATTTTTTATCAACTCCAGAAATTATTTTACTAAGTATATTTTAGCAACTTTTTATTAAAAAAACTTGTATTATAATTTTAGCAACTTAATTTATTGGTTTAGGCTTATAAAAAAATATATTTTTTATAGTTTAATGTATTATTGTGCTAAAATAAATCAGTGTAAAAAATCAATCAAGGGGAGATATTTTTGCTAATCTTTTCGGGATGTAACGGACAATGAAAGTAGGATATTTAGGTCCAAAAGGTTCTTATTCAGGCGAGGCTTTGTTTAAGCTTAACCTGTCAATTGATTTTGAGGCTGTCGAGATGTCTGATTTTGCTTCTATATTCGATTCGCTCCAAAAGAAGAAGCTCGACTGTGCAATTGTCCCTGTGGAAAACTCTATCGAGGGTCCTGTTGGAATAGTTCTTGAGCTTATGCTAAAGCATGACTTTGTTGTTCAAGAAGAAACGGTGCTGCAAATTCAAAATTCACTTATGGCCCTTCCTGAAGTTAGGCTTAATTCTATTGAAAGGGTTCTTTCTCACCCACAACCCCTTTTGCAGTGCAAGAATATGATAGCAAGGCTGTTGCCATACGCAAAATTAATTAGCTGTCCATCAACGGCTCAGGCAGCAAAAATGGCATCGCTTGATCCCAAATCTGCTGCAATAGGTTCACCAAAAAACGCAGATCTATACAAACTTGAGATTATCTTAAACAGTGTCTCAGACGAAGAATATAACTTTACAAGATTTTTTTTGTTGGGTAGCACTAACCCTTCAAAAACTGGGCATGATAAAACCAGTATCGCCTGCTCTACTTACAGGGATAGGCCTGGAGCACTATTTTCAATACTTTCTGAATTTGCATTTAGGAAGATAAATCTTACGAAAATCGAATCAAGGCCTAGTAAAAGGGTTCTTGGAGACTACATATTTTTTATTGATATGATAGGTCACAGGGAAGACGCACACATAAAAGAAGCCCTTGCAGCGCTCGTTGACAAGACCTCTTTTATAAAGATTTTTGGTAGCTATCCTGCGTTCAATGAAAAAATTACTCAAGGAGATAAGAATGCTTGATATTAAATGTTTGAGAGAAGATTTTGAAATTTTAGAAGATTCTTTGAAGAACAGGGGAACAAAATTAAATTTTAGTTTACAGGATCTTAAAGATCTCGATCAAAAACTAAAAAATCTGAGAACTGAGATATCCAATCTTAGAGAAAACCAGAATAAATTGTCTAAGGAAATTTCTGTTTTAAAAAAGGACAAAAAAGATGCGACTGAGCTTGTCGAAAAATCGAGAAATATTGGCGATGAAATTTCAAGATTGGCAGAAAACGAGAGAGGTTTGGACTCTCAATTCAAAACCTTGTGGTATCAATTGCCGAACATTTTATTGCCTGATGTTCCATTTGGCACTGACGAATCTCAAAACGTTGCGGTTAACTATTGTGGAGAACCTAAGGATTTTGGTTTTGAGGTAATGCCTCATTGGGATCTTGGTAAGAAAATTGGCCTACTTGACATTGAGAGAGCTGGTAAGGTTACGGGATCCAGATTTTCTTTCCATATTGGCTTTGGTGCAAGGCTGGTAAGAGCTTTATTGAACTTTATGATGGATATGCACAGAACTGATGGGTTTGTTGAGCTATGGCCCCCTTATTTGGTTAACGAGGCCTCAATGTATGGGACAGGGCAACTACCGAAGTTTAGAGACGAGTTGTTTAAGTGTGCAGATGATCCATATTTTCTTATACCCACCGCAGAGGTTCCAGTAACTAACTTTTTTAGAGACGAAGTGTTGATGGATACTTCTTTGCCTGTAAGATTTTGCGCATATTCGGCATGTTTTAGGAGGGAAGCTGGTTCTTATGGCAAAGACGTTAGGGGGATAATAAGACAACACCAGTTCGACAAGGTGGAAATGGTTGTTTTTTGTAGGCCAGAAGAGTCTTTAAATGAACTTCAGTTTATAACTGAGCAGGCGCAAAAGGTTTTGAAAAAGTTAAAGCTGCCATATAGAGTGATTGAGCTTTGCAGTGGCGATTTAGGATTTAGTTCTGCAAAGACGTATGATATAGAGGTGTACATGGCGTCTTCGAAAAATTATAGAGAAATATCTTCTTGCAGCAACTTTACTGATTTTCAAGCGAGAAGGGCTAATATACGCTACAAACCAAAAGATAGCAAAAGCAGATACGTTCATACCTTAAACGGTTCTGGTCTTGCAATTGGCAGGACTTTAGCGGCAATTTACGAATATTATCAGGATGAAGAAGGCTACCTGAATGTCCCGGATGTTCTTATCCCATACGTTGGGACTGAAAGGATTGGACTGACGACATGTTTTTAGACTTGAACAGCGATGTTGGCGAGAGTTTTGGGGTATACAAGTATGGTAGCTCTGATGTTATAAATTTCGTCAGCTCTGTTAATATTGCATGTGGCATGCACGCGGGAGATCCAATGGTGATGCTAAGGACTGTTGAGATGGCAAAAGAGAACAATGTAGCAATAGGAGCACATCCTGGCTATCCTGATTTAATTGGTTTTGGAAGAAGAGATTTTCACATGTCAAAGGATGAGTTATACGCCTATACTCTATATCAGATTGGATCTCTTTACTCTTTTTTGCGTTCAAAGAATCTGGATATGCAGCACGTAAAACCACATGGCTCTCTTTATAACAAGATAGCCAAAGATAAGGATGAGGCTTATGCATTCCTCTCTGCAGTGAGAGACTTCTCAAAAGACTTGTTTGTCTTTCTGCCTCCTGGCTCAAAGTCTGAGGAGGTTGCATTAGAAATTGGTTTAAAGGTTGTAAGAGAGGGATTTTTAGATAGGGCATACAATTCTGATGGAAGCCTTGTATCAAGAAGCATTCCAGGTTCAGTCTTAAAAGATGAAGATTTTATAGTAAAAAGAGCTGTAAAAATGATCTTGAATAAATCTCTGGAAACATTTGATAACAAATTGATAAATGTTGATTTTCAGACATTCTGTGTTCATTCAGATACCCCTGGCGCTCAAAATTTTGTAAAAAGATTGTTAAAAGAATTTTCAGATAACAATATTTCTATCAAGAGCGTAAGAGATTGGGCATAAGCTCAAGATTTTCTTTTGTTTCTGAGGGCTCTTTGCTTATTGAGATTGGAAATATTTTAGATTATGAGGTATCTGATAGGGTACAATCTCTTTCTTTAGCATTAAAAAAGCTCGATATTTTAGACATTACTGTTTCCTATGGTAGCTTATTGATCGATTTTGATCCTCTTAAATATAACTTAGACGAATTTTTATTAGATGTGAAAAATATTTTTGATGTTGTAATGTCAACCTTCTCAAAAAGAGAAGAGGACACAATTATTCGAGATGTATTTGTGAAGTTTGGCGGACAATATGGGCCAGATCTTAAATATGTAGCAGGGTTTCACAATATATCAGAAGAAGAGGTAATAAGAGAATTTACATCAAAGATCTATAAAGTTTTTATGTTAGGGTTTACTCCTGGCTTTGCCTATATGGGAATATTGTCTGATCGCATTGCTACGCCCAGGCTGTCAACTCCAAGATTGTCCGTAGAAGCAGGTTCTGTGGGTATTGCTGGCAATCAAACAGGAATATATCCCACCAGATCGCCTGGTGGTTGGCAGATCATCGGTAGAACAGAGCAGGCAATGTTTTCTCCTGAGAACGAAGATCCATTTTTCCTAAAGCCATCAGATTATGCGAGGTTTATTAGAGTTGACAGCTAATATAGAAGTTTTGAACGCTGGCTTTCATTCAATCATACAAGGGAATCAGAGAATAGGTTTCAAATCATTTGGCGTGCCAGAGAGTGGTCCTGTAGATCCATTCACCTCGACTCTTGCAAATTTATTGTTGGAGAACAAACCCTTTGATCCACTGTTGGAGATTACCCAGGGCTCTCTTGAATTTATGTCTCATGGAGATACTTATATTGCTATATCGGGAGCCGATTTAAATGCCGTTCTTTGTAGAGGAGAGGATTTTAAAAAAATATCAGTCGGAACCTCGATTGAACTTCGAGATGGGGATAGAGTTAAGTTCAATGGTTCCAACAATGGTTTTAGATGTTGGTGTGCATTCAGTGGTGGGATCAAAGTTCCTTCAGTGCTTTCAAGCACATCTACTCTTGAGACTTCAAATTTAGGAGGGATATTTGGCAGACGTTTATTAAAGGGAGACGTATTCGAGATTATAAATAATACTCAGCCAGGAAATAAAATTTTATTGCCATTGTTGAATCTTGATAATGATAGAGCAGTTTGTCTGAGGGTCACAAGGGGATCGCAGTATGATGAATTTTCAAAGGATGACATAGAAGTCTTTTTTCAAAATTCATACAGGGTTCTTTCTAATAGCAATAGAATAGGAATCAGGCTCTCTTGCTCTGAAAAAGAAACAAGACCTATTAAAGGGTTTAACATACTCTCAGATCCAAGTCCTCTTGGCGCAGTTCAGATTACGACTGATGGCAGCCCTATAATTCTTTTACAAGATCGAGGAACAGTAGGGGGTTATCCAAAGATTGCAACTGTAATTAAAGCCGATCTTATAAAGGTTGCCCAGTTAAAACCAAATCAATTAATAACCTTTAAATTGATAAGCGTAGAAGATGCAATCAAAGAATATTATAATATATTAAGCTTACTGGCAAAGTCGATAATTGAAATAAACACGGGCTTTATAAAGGACTATATCGAACTGTCGAAAAAGTATAATCTTGCCCATTTCAGTCTTTGTACAGAAAATTTTAATTTTTTAATTAAGCGTTAGTTTTAATTTGTATGTTATAAAATTTAATAAAAGCTGAGGATGAGAAATGAAGACAAAGGTTACTCTTGCAAGGTTAGAAGAAGATTTGGGATATGTTTTTGTAGATAAAAAGTGGCTTATCACATCTCTTACACACTCTTCTTATTCATATAATCATCCGGAGGCAAATGATTTTGAAAGGCTTGAATTTTTGGGAGATGCTGTTTTAAAACTTGTGGTAAGCCATGAGCTTTTCGTTTTGTATCCCAATATGAATGAGGGCGATATGTCAAAACTAAGAGCTTATTTGATTTCTGATAGGCATTTGACGAAGATTGCCAGAAAGATAAGCCTTCAAGATTATCTTTTAATAGGCTCAAGTGAACACGCAATTAAAGATTCCATTTTGTCAGCTTCTTTTGAGGCTATATTGGGAGCAGTTTTTATGGATGGAGAACTTAAGGACTGTTATAAAATAATTAATAAACTGATGATTATAAAAACGGAAGAATATGAAGAGGACTCAAAAACTGTATTACAAGAACTTACCCAAAGCCTATTTGGGGTTTTGCCTGAGTACAAGGTTTTAGGAGTTAGAGGCCCTTCACATTCTCCTATTTTTGAGATCCAATTATCGATAAATAATAAATTTTTCTATACTGCTACAGGAAATTCAAAAAAACAAGCTCAGTCAGAGGCTGCCAAAGAGGCATTAAAAGAATTAAGATCTATTAGGAGGGACACTTGATTAAGGCAGAAAATCTTGTAAAAAAATATAATAAGCTGCTTGCCGTTAATGATATTAGCTTAAAGATAGAAAAGGGCGAAGTTGTTGGGCTCCTTGGTCCCAATGGTGCAGGCAAGACCACAACTTTTTACATGATAGTGGGCTTGACCAAACCTACTTCTGGTTCAATTTATAAAGACGATATAAATATTACAAGATTTCCTATTCACAAAAGAGCAAGTTTGGGGATTGGTTATCTTGCACAAGAGCCCTCAGTTTTTAGGAAGCTTAACGTATACGAAAACCTGGCTTTAATATTAAGCGTATCTGGTAAAAAGGTTGATAAAAATAAGATAAGGAAAATGCTAGATGAGTTTGGCATATCTAATATTGCAAGAAAGCGATGTGAGCTATTGTCTGGTGGAGAGGCAAGAAAGGTCGAGATTGCGAGAAGTGTTATCTTGGATCCTGATTTTTTGCTCCTTGATGAACCGTTTTCTGGTATAGACCCCAAATCTGTTTCAGAGATGATAGAGATGATTTTTAATTTAAAGAAGATAGGCATCGGAGTTCTCCTGACAGACCACAATGTTCGCGATTCGCTAAAGATTATAGATAGAGCATATATTATTTCTAAAGGAAGCATATTGTTTTCGGGAAGCCCCAGAGAGATGACCGAACATATGGACGTAAGAAAGGAATTTCTTGGCAACGACTTCTCATTATAAGGATAGACAGGTAAGGCTATCTGATGAGATAAAAAAAAGAGAGGCAGACGCCTTTCTTAGCAGTTCAGGGATAGATATGATATACCTTGCTGGTTTTTCAGGAGAGGGGCTCGTCTTTTATTTGCCAGACGAGAAGCCTTATATCATTACCGATGGAAGATATGTTGAAGAGGCTATGAGATTAAAAGACATAAAATTAGTTCAGATTAAGCCAGGCGATGGTTATATCAAGACTTTTTGTATGCTGATTGATAGACCGATATCTATTCTTTGCGGCAAGGATTTTTCATTTAGGGATGCTGAATATATCAGGAGACATTCACCTTTTAGGCTTATCGATGGAAATGACTTGATGTCTCAAGTAATAAGAAGGACTAAATCTAAAGAAGAGATATCTATTTTAAAAAAAGCAGGAGAGCTCTCCTGTGAAGTATTTTATAAAGTTAAAGATTTGCTTAAGATTGGCGTTACAGAAAAGGAAATAGCAGCATTTATTAATTTAGAGGCTTCTAAAGTAGGCGATGGAGTGTCGTTTGACTCTATAGTAGCATTTGGTGCCAATTCGTCCTTGCCTCACTATAAGCCGCAAGACGTCAAACTAAAAGAAAAAGATATAGTACTAATTGATATGGGGATAAGGTTTATGGGATATTGTGGCGACATAACAAGAACCTTTATCTTCAACGGAGAAGACAATTTATTTTCTGAAAGATATCAGCTCCTTTCTGATGCGAGAGAAAAAGCTATAAGATCTATATCAGAAGGAGTTGAGCTATCCTTGCCTGAGAAAATTGTTAGGGAACATCTTGGAGAAGAAGAAAAATATTTTATTCATAGCCTTGGACATGGGTTGGGTCTTGAGATTCATGAAAAGCCTATCTTAACTTCTGTTGGCGAAGCGAACCGTTCAAAGCATTTTTCTGAGGGGGATGTTTTTACTGTTGAACCTGGACTGTATTATCCTGGTTGGGGCGGTATAAGAATTGAGGATGATTTTGTCATCGAAGAGGGCATCATAAAAAAGATTACCTACTAAATTCTTAAAAGTAAAGCCTGACTTTTCAATTGAAATCCTAATTGTTTAGTTTTATTTCTGCTTGTTTAAAATTTCTGCACAAGATTATATTTTATCCAAATGACAGGCTTTAAAATCCTGCCAATAATTGTCTAACAATTTAAAAACTCATATAAACAATTTATAAATAATATTGTAAAATTAATTGTCTGATAATATTGACAATTCTGATAATTCATTTTAAAATTGTTTTGTAATTTCAGATGTAAGGAGGGAATAGATAAGATCTAGTTTTCAAAGATATTTGTTTTTAAATTTGGCTAAGAAGGAGGAAGAGTGTGAAAGAGACAACCCAAATCAATGGGACAGGAGTTTCGGAGGCCGAGATAGGGGCTTATTGGCTTGAAGAAGACTATATTTATCCTACTGAGGAATTTGTAAGAAAGGCTTATATTCAAAACCAGCCATTTATAAATAAATTTAAAGAAGAAAATTTTCCTGAATGTTTTCACGAATATGCGAATTTGCTTAGCTGGGATAGATATTGGACTACTACTCTTGATAGTTCAAACCCTCCTTTTTGGAAGTGGTTTGTCGGAGGCAGATTAAATGCTTGCTACAATTGCGTCGACAGACATCTTGAAAATTACAAAAACAAGGCTGCTATAATCTGGGTTTCAGAATCGGTAGATGAGCCCGATAGGGTCCTAACTTATCAAGAATTGTATGTGAAAGTTAACGAATTTGCGTCCTTGCTTCTTGAGATGGGATTGAAAGCTGGAGATACCGTAACTTTTCATTTACCAATGGTGCCCGAATTGCCTATTTCAATCCTGGCTTGTGCAAGGCTGGGCATAATTCATTCTGAGGTTTTTGGAGGATTTAGCGGTCAGGCATGCGGTGAGAGGATCGCCGATTCTAAGAGCAAAATTCTTGTAACTATAGATGGATATTATAGAAATGGCAAGTTTATAGATCATAAAATAAATGCTGATATTGCAGTTGCTACTGCGGATAAACTTGGTCAAAAGGTTGACAAAGTTCTTATTTGGACGAGACACCCTGGAACTTACTCTTCCAAAACGCCCTTGATAGAGGGAAGGGATTTGGTTTTAGATGATCTGATGAAACAACACAGGGGCAAGAGGGTTGACTATCTACCAATGCCTTCAGAAGCAGTATTATTTTTGATGTATACCAGCGGTTCTACTGGAAAGCCTAAAGGATGCGCACATAGTACAGGTGGATACTTGTCCTATGTGGCTGGGACGAGCAAGTTTATCCATGACATTCATCCTGAAGATGTTTACTGGTGTATGGCTGATATTGGCTGGATAACGGGGCATAGCTATATTGTTTATGGGCCTCTGGCTAACGCTGCGACCTCTGTAATGTATGAAGGAGTGCCTCTTTATCCGAATATAAATAGAATCTGGCGTATAGCTGAAAGATTGGGCGTAACTATATTACACACGGCTCCTACAGCAATTCGAATGTTAATGAGAGCAGGTTCAAATCCTACACAATATAGTTGTAAATTTAGATTGTTGGTTACCGTTGGAGAGCCTATAGAGCCTGAGGTGTGGAGATGGTATTACAAGGTAGTAGGAAAAAAGAATGCCGTTGTTCTGGATACCTGGTGGCAAACAGAAACTGGAGGTTGGCTGTGCACTACTATCCCTAGTATCATGCCAATGAAGCCTGGAAGTGCAGGCCCTGGGGCTTTAGGTATATATCCCGTTATATATGATGAGCTTGGCAACGAACTACCTGTTGGTTCGGGCAAGGCTGGCAATTTATGTATAAGAAACCCCTGGCCTGGGAGAATGCTCACAATTTGGGGAGATCACGAAAGGCTTGTGAAACAGTATTATGAAAAATACTGTAAAGATAAAGAAAGCAAAGATTGGCGCGATTGGCCATACTTTTCAGGGGATGCTGCAATGATGGCAAAAGATGGCTATGTCAGGGTTTTGGGCAGAGTTGATGACGTTATAAACGTTGCAGGCCATAGATTGGGGACAAAAGAAATTGAATCAGCAGCACTAACTTGTGAAGAGGTTGCAGAAGCAGCAGTGGTGCCAAAAAGTGATGAATTGAGAGGTCACGTGCCCGATCTATACGTCTCTTTAAAATCTGGTTTTGAACAAAGCAAACACCTGGAAGACAAGATAAAACAATCTATTTCTTTAATAATTGGACCTATTGCTAGACCAGCAAATATTTACATTGTTTCTGATATGCCAAAGACAAGGTCTGGAAAGATCATGAGAAGAATACTTGCAGCAATTTCAAACAATCGTGAAGACTATGGTGATATTACAACCCTTGTTAATCCAACTATTGTAGAAGAGGTTCGCAATACTGTAAGAGGGGAATAAAAAACTGATAAAAAACTTATTTAAAAGGAGGCTACAATGTCTAATTCAGAATTAAAAATGGCAAATCCTGGGGCTGTAGGTCTGGCTGGTTTTGCTTTAACTACTTTTGTTCTAAACGTTGCAAATGCGGGGCTCGTACCTGCAGCGCTTCTTGCTGCCCTGCCGCTTGGTCTGTTTTATGGTGGGCTCGCACAGTTTGTGGCGGGCATGTTAGAGTTCAAAACGGGCAATACATTTGGCATGGTTGCTTTTACTGGATATGGATCTTTTTGGATGGCCCTGGCGGCCCTTGTCTATTCGCCTGCATGGGGTTGGATGCCAAAAGAGGCCTTAGGTGCTGCTCTTGGGGTGACATTAATCGCATGGACAATCTTTACTGTTATTATGACATATCTATCTTTTATGACCAAGAATAGGACTGTACAAACAATCTTCGTCCTCCTTTCTCTGTTATTCATATTGTTGGTTATCGCGCACTATACTGAAAGCACTGCAATTAGGGTGTTTGCAGGATATGAAGGGATTGTTACTGCAATTTCAGCCTGGTATGGTATGTTTGAGATAATTAAAGGTCAATTTAGCGATAAATAAATAAATGACTTGCGAATAGAGAGATGCTCTGTTAATGGGCATCTCTCTTATTTTTGACTCCTAAATAATAATCTAAAAAGAATTTTTCTTATTACTGAAACAATTTGCATAGTTGAACAAAATTATTTTATGTTATATAATTTATTTATTATATTTTTAAAGGTTGATTTTATAATGAAGAGGTCGCTGATAAATGGAATATAGAAAAAGTATATCGAATTATAAAAATAACTTTTAGAAAATTCAAAAGATTTTATAAGGAGGCAAATTGTGGACAATCCAAATGAACAATTAGATTTAATAAATAAAAATTTAGCTCGCTTTTCAAAAGAATGGGGAAAGCAATCATCTGCCTTTTTTAATTTATCAAAATCTATAAAGGCAGAGGGTGCGCTGTCTACAAAAACCAAGGAGCTTATTGCTGTGAGCCTTTCGGTTGCTCTAAGATGTGAATGGTGTATCAATTCTCATGTGAATTCTGCCCTGGACAATGGGGCAACCAAAGAGGAGGTTATGGAGGCTGCATGGGTAGCTGTTTTGATGGGTGGAGGCCCAGCACTAATGTATATGCAATACGTTCAAAATGCCTTAGACAATTTATCCAAATAAACTCATAAATTTTATTTAAACATTTTGCAAAGTAATTTACTCTTTCTAAGTTTTTCGTGTAAAATCTAATTACAGGGTGAATTCATTTTGTAACTTGAAACTGTGAGGAGTACAAATATCTTGAGAAATATAAATGAATGAAGATTTAAAAAAACTTAATAGTCTTCATAAAAAAATATCTTTTTTATTTTCTATTATTGTTTTTTTTATCTATTTTAGTTTTATTTATCTGGTTGCATTTGATATAGGTTTCCTCTCAAATAATTCTCTGTTTAACTTAAATAACGGTCTATTTTGTAGTTTTATCGTTATAATTTTGTGTCTATCTATCACAGGGATCTATGTTTGGTGGAACAACAGCTTTTACGAAAAAGAGCTAAGTAAGATTAAAAAGATCGAATAATGTCGATTGATTAATTTATAATATCTTGTATGCAAAATAAGTTTAATGCTTTTCAAAATGCCTTAGCACTTTTTGGTGATTATATCGGTGCGGCATCTTTTCTTGGGATTGTTGGTCTGACGGCTACTAAGGGTTTTGATGGTCTTTTTTATGCTGTTGGCTGGATAGTTGGTTGGCCCATAATGCTTTTTTTGGTTGCAGAACCAATGTCAAGAAGGGGGGTATCAACATATATAGACTTGATTGCTCTCAGATTTAGTGGTAAAGACATCAAAGTTGTTCTTAGCTTAACAGGGTTATTGTGTATACTTATTTTCCTGGTTGCAGAGTTAATTGGTGCTGCTTTGTTGCTCTCTTTAGTTACCGGAATCGGTTATAACTTGTCTATCTTTATAGTTACGTTGATTTCTGTTTTCTTTGTCTTATTGGGTGGAATGTTTGCAACTACATGGTTTCAAATTTATAAGACTGTGATATTATTCTCTCTTGCTTTGATAATATTATTTCTAATTTTTTATAAAATGAACTCGAACAACGTTTTTTTGACAAATGGTGTGTCAACTAATCTATTTTTGCCTCAAACTATCTTTCGCTCTCCTTTCGATTACTTTTCCTTATCTTTCGCTCTTCTTTTTGGAACAGCAGGGCTTCCCAATATTTTAATAAGATTTTTTACCGTGCCAGATAGGAGATCGGCAAGGGTATCAGTTTTTTTTGCTACCGTGCTAATTAGTATATTCTATCTAATTGTTTTCTTCTTTGGTGTTGAATCCAGATTTATTCTTGACAAGAAGGCGCTAAGCGATGGCGCTAATATGGTCTTACTTCATCTTACAAGGTACCTGGGGCAAGATTTATTATTTTATGTAACTGCAATAATAACTTTTATTACGATCTTTGCTGTTGTGAGCGGGCTTTTTGTAGCAGGGGCTACGACTCTAAAAGAAGACGTTATTAACAGCAAAAAATCTTATATTTGGGCTTTTTCTGTTATTACAATTGGAATTCTTGCTTTTTTGTTGGCTATGGCATTCAAGGGACAAAACGTTGCTTTTATGGTTGGACTGTCTTATTCGCTTGCTGCAAGCGCTAACTTTCCTGCACTTTTCTGTTCAATATATTTGAATAATATTTCTAAGGTTGCAGTTATATTTGGAAGTTTAATAGGCGCAGCTTTGTCTATAATTTTCACAATACTTGGTCCAACTGTATGGGTGGATGTTTTTCATTATAGTACGCCAATCTATCCATTTGTTGATTCAACTCTGATCTCAATGACGGCATCCTTTATGGTTATAATAATTATTTCAAAACTTCAAAAATAGTCATAATACTTAAATTGTATTAAAATTAAATTGTCAGAAAAATACCAATATTCATCGTTATGATATTTTTTAGGTAAACAATATATAATTTAATATTATGAAATTATTATGCCTTTATAGGAGGGTAAAAAATGGATCTCAAGACAATTAGAGATGAAGCGCGAAAGAAATTTAACAATTTTTGTAGAGTTTGCCCTGTTTGCGATGGGAGGGCTTGTGCAGGAGAAGTTCCTGGTATGGGAGGGACAGGGACGGGTGAATCTTTTAAACAAAACGTCAGAGCCCTATCCGATATGAGGCTCAATCTCAGAGTGGTGCACGATGTGTTAGATCCTGATACCTCGACAAAACTTTTTGGGATAGACCTTTTGACTCCAATAATGGGTGCCCCTATAACAAATGCGACGCTTAATTGTGGCGGTGGAATTACTGAATTTGAGTTAGTTTCTTCACTTGTAAAGGGCTGTCACGATGCGGGGAGCTTGGGGTGGATAGGAGATCCTGCAGTTCCAAGTATGTTTGCTGATGGTTTGGAATCTATTAAGCTGGCTGGAAGAGGAGTCGCTATTATTAAGCCAAGGGTAGATCAAAAAGAAATTACAAAAAGGTTTGAAGATGCTATTCAGGCAGGCGCAATAGCTGTGGGCATTGATATCGATGGAGCAGGGCTTGTTACCATGAAGCTTAAGGGACAGGCTGTGGGACCGAAAAGCGTAAATAAAATTAGAGAATTAATTAATTCTGTAAATGTACCCTTTATAGTAAAGGGAATTATGACTCCAGATGAGGCTGTTGCTTGTTTTGATGCTGGAGCTAGCGCAATTGTAGTTTCCAATCATGGCGGGAGAGTTCTTGACTTTACTCCTGGCGTAGCTGAAGTGCTTCCTGGAATAATAAAAGCGGTTGGAAAAGATGCCATAGTTCTTGCCGATGGAGGTATTAGGTCTGGTACTGATGCTTTAAAGTTAATGGCACTTGGCGCAAAGGGAGTGCTTATAGGAAGACCTTTGATAACTGGAGCATTTGGAGCAATGTCTGACGGGGTAAAGTTTATGATTGAAAAATACACTCAAGAATTGTATGTTGCAATGATTCTTACAGGATGCAAAAATATATTGGACATAGACTCAAGGATAGTCTTTGAGAAATAATATAATTTAGGGGGGAATTCCCCCCTAAATATCTTCAAGGCCTAAAACCATTATATAAATTTAAATAGTATTATTTTTATTCTATCTTTTGGAAGTTATTGTTACTTTTTATTAGAAAAATTTGAAGTTATTTTTGCTTTTATTGTTGCAAAGATGTCATACAAGGTCACGAGAAGAAAAGTCGATAGGCTAACCAATATTATTGTTATTTGATATATAAAAAATATTCCTGTTGCGTCATCAAAATCAATTCCATATTGTTTTGATGCGATCCATATTCCGAAACTTAAAAGACCTATGTTGATAAAGAAGGTTGAGATTAAAGACTCTATAACTAAAATTTTGCCTAACAAGTTAAAGTAAAGAAGAAGTATCCCCAATGAAACTAGCAGCAAGCATAGAATATTCGCCGTAAAAACTTTCTTAAATACGCCACTTCTTGTTAAGCTTAGAAAAGGATGAATTAATAGCCAAAATTTCGGAAATTTAATTTTAAGGTGTTCGAATCTCTTTCTTATAAATACCGATACAAAAAATAACGTTAGAAAGACAATAGTCATTGCTATCGGCAAAAGGAGAATGTTTATAGCAATCTTAACTCCCACACACAAACAAAAAAGGCCAAGAGTTAAAACAGTAAAAAAATCTAAAAGCTGTTCGGTAGCTATGCTAACCAAAACTGACGGGAAAGGCAAGTTAGATATTCTGGATATGTAGAGACATCTAAGCAGATCTCCTGATCTTAGTGGCAAAAAAGAATTAATTGCAAATCCTAATCCTTCGCCAGCGATTAGATGTCTAAAGTGCAATTCATTTGATATGTTGGCCAATAAGGTTTTCCATATGAAAGCTCTAAGATTTAATACAATAAAAAATAGAAGAAAAAAAATTGCTATAAATTCCCTATTAAAGCTTAAAATTATATCTAAGACTTTTTTTAAGTTAATGTTAATTACTAATAAATAAATTAGTAATATAGATATTATTATGCTTAAAAGGCTTTTAAAAACTTTCGAGTTCATTTTAGACTTTTTTTAAGACATAGTTATCTGTTTTTTTGCTGTTTTCTATCAATATCAATTTTGTTCTCAAATTTTCTAAATTAAAATAGATTTTCCTGTCATCTCTTCTGGCTTGGGTATTTTCATAAGGTCAAGTATGGTTGGTGCTACGTCTGCTAAGATACCATCATCTCTTAAAGACTTTTTATTCCCAACTATTATAAATGGAACCGGATTGGCCGTATGGGATGTCATAGGCTCTCCAGTGTCTTTATCAAGCATTTCTTCACAATTTCCATGATCTGCTGTTATCAAAATGGGAAATTTGTTTTCAAATAAGTCAAATATTTTTCCTAAACAAATATCTACTGTATTTAGAGCTTTTTTAACTGCCTCAAAATTGCCGGTGTGTCCAACCATATCGGGATTTGCAAAGTTTATTACTGTAAAACTATAATTTTTATCGAACAAAGATTTTAAGAGATTCTCTGTAAGCTCAAAAGCGCTCATTTCAGGCTTTAAATCATATGTGGCTACTTTTGGAGAATGAACTAATATTCTGTCTTCTCCCTCAAATGGTTCTTCTCTTCCTCCGTTGAAGAAGAAGGTTACATGTGCATATTTTTCTGTTTCAGCTGTATGAAGTTGAGACAGACCTTGATTTGAAATCACCTCTGCTAAGACGTTTTTTGGTACCGTATTTTTAAACGCCACTTTTAAAGGAAATTCCTTATCGTATTCTGTAAAAGTTAGAGAAGAGAGCTTTAGCTTTATGGTTTCAAACTCTTTGAATTCTGGGTCTAAAATGGCTCTGGTAATCTGCCTCATCCTGTCTGCCCTAAAGTTGAAAAATATAATCGAATCTTTCTCTTTTATCCTTGTGTCTTTTGAATCTATCCCTACCGAGAATGGAGTAAAGAATTCATCTGTCTCGCCCTTGCCAGACAAATAAACTATTCCCTCTTCGTATGTTGCAAAATTTGTTTTATCTCTTCCCGTGAAGACATCGTATGCCTTTTTTACCCTATCCCATCTATTGTCCCTATCCATTGCATAATATCTGCCCGAAACAGAAACTATCTCCCCTACGCCAACTTGCTCTATGTGATTTTCTACATCCTTTAGAAAGTTAATTGCTGTTCCTGGCTGTGTATCTCTGCCATCAGTTATTGCATGAATATAAACCCTTCTTAGCCCCTCATTTTTTGCCATTGTAATCAGGGCTTTTAGATGTTCAATGTGGCTGTGTACCCCACCGTCAGAAAGAAGACCAATTAGATGAAGAACACCATTCCTTGCCACGTTCATAACATCTTTAATTTCTCTGTTGTTGAAAAACTCTCCTTCTTTGATATCTTTGTTTATTCTTGTGAGCTCCTGATATATAATTCTGCCTGAACCAAGATTTAGGTGTCCTACTTCAGAATTTCCCATCTGCCCATCTGGAAGGCCAACCTTTTCGCCTGATGCTGTGAGGAGGGTATTGGGGTATGTGCTCATAATTCTTCTAAAATTTGGCATATGGGATGCTGCAACTGCATTGCCATAAGTTTCTTCTCTAAATCCAAACCCATCCAAAATTATGAGCAAAGTTTTATTCACTTTTTCCTCCTATATCAGAAGCTTCTAAGCATCTGTTTTTTTAGCCCAACTCTTTAATAATTTTTGAAAATTCTTTTACATCAAGACTTGCAGAACCAACGAGCACGCCTTTGAACCCTGAGTCCATAAAGGATTTCGCGTTTTTGTGATTTACCGAACCTCCATAAAGGCACTCTGGGAGTTCTCCCAATTTTGATTCCAATACCTTAATAAGACTGAAGGATTCTTCAGCATCGGCGGTTTTGCCCGTTCCAATTGCCCACACTGGCTCATAGGCTAAAATTATATTGCCAAAAAATTTTTTTACCAAATTTAACTGGTCAAAAGTAACGTCAACCGATTTGCCAGAATTTCTTTCTTCCTCTGTTTCTCCAAAGCAATATATTACTTTTAACCTGCTGGAGGCAGCTTCAACTTTTTTTAACAACAAATCATCCGATTCTTTGAAGTAATGTCTTCTCTCAGAGTGACCTATTATCGCATATTTCACCCCGATATCTACGAGTATTTTTACAGATATTTCTCCTGTGAATGCCCCCTTTTCTTCAAAGAATAGGTTTTGCGCTCCGATGTCAATTAGAGACCCAAAAGATGATTGTACAGATCTTTCAAGAGAAACAAAGGTTGGGCAAATTATAGTTTTTACATTATTCTGCAGGCATTGTCTTATTTCACATATATATTCATTTACTTCATTCGAGGTTTTGTTCATCTTAAAGTTTGCGACAGCGTAGTTCATTTTAGCTCCTTTCAGGAAGAGCAGAAATGCCTGGCAGATCATCGCCTTCAAGGAATTTTAACGCAGCGCCTCCTCCAGTTGACACGTGAGTAAAATGTTGATCAAGGTTCATCATCCTTACTGCCTCGGCCGTGTCGCCTCCGCCTGAAACGGTAATTGCAGATGAAAGAGCAATATACAAGCCCACTATTCTAGTGCCGTATGAAAAATCTGGTATCTCAAATATCCCAAGAGGTCCATTCCAGAATATGGTTTTTGCTTTTGAGATTTGAGCTTTAAACATTTCTATAGTTTTTGGCCCTATATCAACTCCATACCAATCTGGGGGTATCTCGTCTACATTTACCACTTTTGATTCGGATGCAGATTTTAATTCTTTCGCTACCATTACATCTACTGGTAATAATATTTTTTTACCATTGTTGCCAAGTATATCTTTTGCCACATTGTCCATATTGTCTTCTACATAAGATTTTCCTATTTCATATCCCTTTGCTTTGAGGAATGCGAAGCTCATTCCTCCGCCTACACATATGCTGTCTACCTTATCTATTAGGTTGCCTATGACCTTTATCTTATCAGAGACCTTTTTGCCTCCTGCGACTACTACCAGTGGCTGTTCTGGATTGTGTAAAAGTTTATTTAAGGTGTTTATCTCTTTTGCTAATAGAAATCCTGCCATAGATGGTATTATTTTTGGTACTGAGGCGATCGATGCATGCTCTCTATGACATGCGCCAAATGCTTCTGCTACATATATATCTCCAAGTGAAGCTAAGAACCTTGCATATTCTGGATCGTTTTTTGTTTCTCCTGGGCAGAATCTTAGATTTTCAAGTAGCAAAACTTCACCATTTTTTAATTCTTTTGACATCTTTACGACATCTTCACCTTGACAGTCAGGAGCCAGATGAATTCTAAAGCTTGATAATTCTTCAAATCTCTTTTTCACGCCCCTTAGAGAAAATTCTTTTTCTCTATTTTTCGGACGCCCAAAATGGGAAGCAAGTATTACTTTTGCCCTGGCATTTACTAAATACCCAATGGTAGGCAATACCGCCCTTATTCTCATATCACCTGTAAGATTTCCTTCTGAGTCTGCAGGATCATTTAGATCTGCTCTTACGAAAACTCTTTTTCCCTCCAGTTGATAGACAGGAAAATCAATAAGCAATTTCTTGTTAAATTCCATACACTCCTCCTAAATGTGGATGATCGCGAATCTTTATAAGTTAAATTAATTCTTGATTAAGTCAAAATAGTTTTTATAATTTTATTTAAAGGCAGGTATAAGTTTTTTGGCCAGATCTACGACTCTTGAAGCATACCCGTGTTCGTTGTCATACCATGCGAATATTTTGTATATGTCTCCTGTTTTATTTAACATTAGCCCATCAATAATTGATGAATAAAAAGTTCCAATGTAGTCTGATGACACCAATGGGACTTCTGTATATTTTAAGATTCCCTTAAGGGGTCCACCTGACTGAGCTTCTTTATAGGCTGACTTTATATCATCGATTGAAGGCTGTTTTTCCAGGATTACGCTAAGATCTACCATAGAGCCTGTCTGGACTGGAACCCTAAGCGCTACGCCGTCCATCTTGCCATTTAGCTCTGGTATAACCTTCCCAATTGATTTTGCTGCTCCAGTGGATGTGGGGACAATATTTATCGCAGCAGAACGTGCTCTTCTAAAATCTTTTTTGTGTGTGCCATCTAAGAGCCTTTGATCCATAGTATAGGCGTGAACAGTAGTCATAAATCCTGATACAATTCCAAATCTATCAAATAAAACTTTTACAGCGGGTGCAAGACAGTTAGTTGTGCACGACGCAGCAGAAATTATATTGTGCTTCTGTAAATCCAGTATTTGATCGTTTACTCCCATAACTATAAAGGCGTCTACGTCTTTGCCTGGAGCAGTAATCAGCACTTTTTTAGCGCCTGCTGTTATGTGATTTTCTGCCAACTCTCTTTTTGTGAGTTCTCCTGTTGATTCTATTACCAAATCAATTGCTAAGTCTTTCCAAGGAAGTTTCGTTGTGTCCTTTCTTTCTTCAAGGATTCTTATCTTTTTGCCTTCGACTATCAAGTTGTCATCATCAAAGCTTACTTCTTTGTCCCAGGTCCTATAAGTAGAGTCGTATTGAAGAAGATGAGCTAATTGCGGAATCTTTCTTGAGCTATTAATTGCAACTATTTCAACGTCTGGTAGTGAGAATGCAAGCCTAACAAACAAACGTCCAATTCTTCCAAAACCATTAATTGCAACTCTCATGTTTTTCCTCCTAAAAAATTAGTTTAAATTGCTAACTTTCTTATCTGTCTAAAAATTGAAGAAACTTGATTTTTTGACATCCCAAGGCATTCACCGATCTCTCTCATAGAAAGCATAGGCTGGCTCTTTTTCAAGATAATCATCTTTCTCCAACGAAATGGCAGTTTATAAAAATTTTCAGATGATTCCAATATATCTATTGATTCTAGTATTTCAAGAGATGCCTTTATCTGTCTTTTTATGTTGGCAGTTTCGTAATTTACTTCCCTTGTGATATCTCTGTTTGCCTCCTTTTTTATTGCCTCTGCCTCCAGGCGTGCACAAAAATTATACACTTGTATATATGCCAGAAAAGAGGCAATTTCTCTAAAACTTTTTAGGAAGAGGCTGTAGCTATTCGTTTTCCTTACCTTGAAATTAAAACCTATTTCTTCTAAGAGTGTCGATAAGAATCCAAATATTTCATTGTTTGTGATAATTTCAAGATGGTAACCGTTTTTTGTACTTAAGTACCCAGAGTTAAGAAATAATCCTCTCAAAAAACTTTGGATAGATTTCTGGGAGGGAAAAGTCTCTGGCGGGCTTGGCAGTACAAGTTTTTGCAGGCTAACTATCGTAGTTTTCTGATTTTCTTGTAATATTTTTGTATCATCGAATTCTTTATTAAGTCTTTGTTTTTGGTGCAATTGTGTTTTTATGTCTAAAAAGTGAGCTAACATAATTATTCTTTTTGCTACCTTTAAGTCTTTACATTTTATAAAAACGTTTTTTTCAATAACTTTTGAGTGGGAAACCATTATTCCCTTTAGCTCATATCTTGACAGCCTCTTGTTTTCAATTGGTATTGAAGCTATTTCACCTCTGATTATTCCACTTTCATCATTTTTCACTTTCATCATTTTGTCCACCCGTCCAAATATTCATTAGTGAAACTAAAACCTAAATTAAAAATAAAATTATACATATACTTAAACAAGTTATTAGAAATGATATATATCTTTATGATATCACAATTTTTGTATTAAATTAGCTTTGATATGCGTTTTGTTTTTCAAATTAATTTCCTTTGGTATTCTTGAAAATGTTATCAAATAAAATCTTTGCTAATTTCTTGTGGTCGTGCCTTATATGGTTTTCTTCATATAAAAGATCTTCGTAAACAGCTTTGATTTTAAATTTTTCGAGTTCAACAGTGTCATTTATGACTATTTCGGAACCTTTTTGTTCATAATACTCGACCAATCTTTCTGGCTTTTTGTTGTTTAACAGGGCAATGTCGAATGGCAGAAAGCCCAGATTGTTTATAAATGCTTTTATATGGTCTGATGCTTTAAATGCTCCCGTTTCTCCTGGCTGTGTCATTATGTTGCAAACATAAATTTTTATCGCTTTTGAATTTCTTATGGCATCTAAAAGGTCTTTCATGAGTAAGTTCGGCAATATACTCGTAAAAAGGCTTCCTGGCCCAATTACTATTGCGTCGGCTTCATTGATTTTCTTTATTGCCTCAGGATAAGCGCTTGGAGGTTCAGGATCAAGGAATACATTTTCAATTGGATAAATGCTTTTTGAGATGTTTGATTCCCCTTCTACGATTGAGCCATTCTTTAATTTTGCACAAAGTTTTGTATTAAAGAATGTTGACGGTATAACATGCCCTCTTGCTGAGATTATTTTTTCAACCATATTAATGGCCTTCAGAAAATCTCCAGTTATTTCAGTTGCAGCAGCCAATAAGATGTTACCTACTGGGTGCCCTTCCAGACCTGGTATCCCTTTGAACCTGTATTGCAGAACAGCGCCAAGCAGGTCTTCTTGAAGTGACAACGCTGCCAAACAATTTCTTATATCTCCTGGAGGGAGAAACCCCAACTCTCTTCTGATAAACCCAGAAGAGCCACCATCATCAAACGGTGTAACTATGGCAGTTAAATTTATCGGATAATATTTTAGGCCTCTAAGAACTGTGGATTGGCCCGTCCCTCCTCCAACTACAACCACATGCGGCCTCTTTTTTACCTGCCTCTCGAGCCAAAGGAGATCTACTACATCCCTTCTTGCTCCAATCTGCATAGGTTTAACAATTTGTTTTACAAGCCCTCTAATAGAATATATTAAGGCCACGAAACCTATTAAGAATAGCAATAATGCGATTATTTGAATTGGTATCTTTGAAGATATGTCATGGATAAAGTATGACAAACTCTTTACAAATGTTCTCGTTATTGGAATGGATTCAAGTGAGAGTATAAGGCTTGTAACAATTAATAATAATGAGAACGAGCCAAGAAAAATCCATCTTTTAATTTTTAGGCCAGGGGTTAGCCACCTGAGCCATTTTAATGGTCTAAAACTCATATTTTTAGTTGTTTCCCCCAATTTTCAAATCTCTGTGCCATTCAAAGATCTTGAAACCCAAATTCCTGTATTTTCTTGCTATTTCACGGACTATTGTAACAGATCTGTGTTCGCCGCCCGTACAGCCTATTGCGATAGTTACGTTACTTTTGCCTTCTTCCATGCACTTTGGAAGGAAAAAGAGAAGGTATGGGTCTAGCACCTTTAGGAAATTTTTTGTGACATCCTTTGATAATATAAAGTCTTCGACAGATGCGTCCATGCCTGTCAAATTTTTAAGATGTTCTTCATAAAATGGATTTGGTAAAAATCTTACATCAATAATCATATCCGCATCCATTGGTATACCGTATTTAAAGCCGAATGAAAGAAGGGTTGTATTGAAAATCTGCTCTTCCTCAGATGTAAAGTATGTTCTTAGCCTTTCTTTCAGTTGATTTACTCTCATATAAGAAGTGTCTATTACTATGTCAGACATCTCTCTAATAGGAGAGAGCATCTCTCTCTCTTTTATTATTCCAGCCGAGAGATAACCTCCCTCTTGTGATAGTGGATGGCGCCTTCTTGTTTCTGAAAATCTTCTGATGAGTACTTCATCACTAGCTTCTAAAAAAAGAGTGGTGATATTTATCGGTTGTTCTTTTATTTTATTTAAGATATTTTGTAAGTCAGGGAAAAGAGTCTTTCCTCTGATATCAATAACAACTGCCATACGAGAAATTGGGAACTTTGGTGAAAAAGAAAATCTTGTAAGTTCGGGCAGCAAAAAAGGTGGCAAATTGTCTATACAAAAGAAGCCTAAGTCTTCGAGCGCATGCAATGCCTGAGATTTGCCAGCTCCTGAAAGACCAGTCAGTATTATCAACCATGGTCCAACGTTCATAAGCAAATCAACTCCTTTAGAATTTCACTAACTATATCGATACTTAGGATTATATCATTTTCATCTACTTCCTCTTTTTTCGGCGAATTTCCTCTTTTGTACTTTAATAACAACATCCCTGTTTGTTGACTTACAAGGCTCATCCACCTTGCATTTGAAAGTATCCCCGTGTCAATCATTATTGGTTTAATATCGTTTTTTAAAAATATTTTATTTGAAATATCAATAAAACTATCTGAAAATATATGCGGTGAATTTGAATTTTGACTTAAGATATCGATTTGACAGTTTTCATCTTCTGAGATCCTGTTAATCTCAGATTTTACCTTGTTGAGAAGTTCGCTTCTTAGCTTTAGATCTGGAGATCTAAGATCGAGTGTAAAATTTATTCTCGTCGGAAATACGCCCATAACTTTTGGTTCCATATTGATATCGTACATCCCTCCAAACAAATTATTTTCTTTAAGTGTCTTGTAAAGGAAGTCTAAAATTTTTGTAAAGGCGTTTAAGGGGCCCTTAATTAAGCCAAATGGGGTGCAGCATGTATATTGCACTCCTCCAATAATAGATAATTTTAAAATTACAGGACCTTGTTGATTTTTTACCGTGCAGATAGGAGTACCTTTTTCTTCTAATATGCCTGAGAAGTCGCTCTCAAGTTCTAAAAATGTATGTATATCGTCCTTGAAAAAAGTGGGGAAACTGCTTGAAAGGCCCAAACTTCTTTTTAGGATTTCATCCTGCAATAAGACTCCATCCTTGTCAGAAAGATATAAATCTTTTTCGTTTAATTCGCCCACAGCTCCTCTTGAGCCAATGCATCCGCGCGAGAACCTGATTGGAGATGTTCCTCTGAAGATTATTAATCCAAGTGGCCTTTTTGGGTGAAAATCCTCTTCAAATAATTTATTTATTGATTCAATTGCAATAATTGTTGGTAGCGATGATGAATATTTGCCGCTAAATGGCATGGTATCAAGGTGTATTCCTAAAAGAACCTTTGGGGTCAATGGATCTTGATTGTATATTGCTATTAGGTTACCTATGTTGTCGGTTTTAATCTCAAATTCCTTTGGAAGCAAATTTGAAACAAATCTTATAGCGAGATCCTCTTCTTCTGAATATCCAGAACGAAAAATTTCATCTTTTTTTAAACTAATTTCTGAAAAATCTTCAATCATTTTCTTTATCTCTATTGTATTTTCCTCCTCACAGTGTATGGCTCTGTCGGCTTTAAGCAGTGAAAAGCTATATGTGGTGTGTTATCTTCTTTATATATTCCTGACATTCTTGCTCGCTAAGTCTTAGATTGTTTTCTTTCGTAATATAAAATGCATCTTCTGCTCTTCCTTCCCATGTGGAGATTTTTGCTGTTTGGATATAGAGCCCTAAAGAAGTCAAAGTTTGTGTGATCCTATATAGAAGCCCATGTCTGTCTTCGGCAACTATTTCTATGACAGTCGACTTTGGAGATATGTTGTTTAGACAATTAACGTTAAATAATTTTACTGGAAATTCTATATCTTTATTTTTCTGTTTGAGAAGTTCGAAAATTTCTTTTTTTAAACTAAGCGTATCCTTTAAATCTTTTTGTATTGTTTGTGCAAGGTATTCTGGCACTGGTCGGCTTTTAAAAGTCGTCCATATTTCGTTAATAATCACAGGGGGGTTTGTCGTAAACCTGTATAGCTCGGCTGTGTGAATATCGAGATTGTGCGCATAAAATACTGCTGCAATTTTCCAGAGAAGCCCGTCTATTTCGTGCGCAGCAATCGTAACTTTAGAAAAATCCTTGTTTAAAGATTCTTCAAAATATACCTGGGGGGTAGCCTCTTTTAACTTGGAAATTAGATCCAGGTGGAATGCTATAGTCTCCTGAGGCAAGTTCATTAGATATGTGGCTGGTATATTGTCAATGAAGAGATTGATCTCTTCTTTGTTTAACAGGTTCTTTCTTATATTTTTCTTAAACAAATCCCCAAAATTTTCATTTGATGTCGGTTTGAGCAGACTTGCTTGGCTCTTTTTAAATAGCTCATTTAATTGATAAATAGATATCGGGCTCGGTTTCTTTTTCGACAATGAGTACAAATCGGCACAAGAAATAAGATATAAATTTTTTAGTCTTTCGCTGTCTGATACAAGTTGTGTGAACTCGTCTATAGTTTCTTGTCTATGGAGATCTCTTAATCTTGAAATTCTAACCATCTGAAGATGATTGGCAATAATAAAGTTAATATTGCTAATAATATTTTTATCTAATCTCGTCTTCTTAGCCCAATTAGAAAATATTTTTGCCCCTTCAACGTCGTGATTTTCGGATGCCTTCAATTTGGCTATATCATGAAATAGGGCAGCAAGATACAGGGCGAGTGGATCCGATAGAGAGTTAAATATTTCAGATATTTCCTGACCAAAATCTCCTCTTTCGAACATCTCAAGGGTTTCGATCATTACCATTGTGTGTTCGCCAATTGTAAATTCATGCATAGGGTCTTTTGGTAGTGTGAAAAAAATCTCTTTTGATTCTGGTATTAATATTTCAAATAATCCTAAAGATTGCATTTTCCTTAATATAGATGCTTTATTTCTGCCATTTTTAAGAATTTTGAGAAATAGATTCATAGTTTCGTTGTTTGGTTTTAACCTATGGCGCTGTTTGATAATTTCCTCTTCGAGATCTATTGATAGCTCAAGGTCATAAAGCGATTTGTATTCAAAAGCTCTTAGAAAATCAAATTTAAAAATCTGAATAGGCGCATTGTACTGATATGTAATATAATTTCCCTTTATTGAAAAACAACTTGTAATTTGAAATCCTTCCTGGAGTATCTTTTTTATCCCCCTTGTGGATATTTCAGATATATTTTGTAGGCAATGTATAAGTTCTTTCATAAACTCAACCGAGTTTTCATACCCTAAAAATTCTGCTATTCTTGGCTGATAATTTTTTGAAAGGTAATCCTGCCTCTTCCTTGCTACTATGTGCAATAAAATCCTTATTTTCCGAAGAAAGCGATAACTTGATTCAAGTTCGTTTATGTCATTTTTATCTAAAATAGAAGTATTTTCGATATCTTTTGCTATAGAACAGTGAGACAGAGCGAATCTGCTCTGAAAAATCCACTTAAACGTATGATAATCCCTAAGGCCTCCTTTGCATTCTTTTAAGTTGGGGCTTAGAAGATATGGGTTGTCGCCAAATTTATAGGAGGCTATTTCCCTTTCTGATAATTTTGCAAATATAAACTCGGTAAGATTCAGCCTGTTCCAAAAATTTCTTTTAAATTCCTGAAACGTGTTGTTATCGCCCGATATGATGTTCGAATCAAGAAAGCTTGTTCTAGTGATGTGGTCGATGTGTCTTATCTCTGTAGTTCTAAAACTGTATCCAACTTCTAAAGCTATGCCAAAAAAAATGTCTGATAAAAGCCTATAGCCTCTTTTCAAAACGTTGTCTAAAAATGGGCCCTCTTCATTCTGGGATAAGAAAACCAGATCTATATCTGAATAGGGTGCCATTTCACACCTGCCAAATCCACCAACAGCAGCTATGCATATATCCTCTTCAGTAAAATCTTCTTCTTTGGACTCGATTATGCAAATCTTTAGAATGTCAGAACAAACCTCTCTGTACAACCTGTTTAGATAGTTTTCTACCTGAAGAGGATCAATAAGACCTGATATTGTTCTTTCAAACAAAATCTTGCGACCGTAAAGAAGTCGATCGCGTAGATGATAGACTACAAAATTTTCTCTTTCTTTTTTATCTTTTTCATAATAAAAATCTAATTCCATTTGATATATTTTATAATGAATTTGACAAAAAAAGATAGTCTATCTTTTAACTATCTGGTTTTAGTATTACTTTTCCGTACGATCCCCTCTCGACTAAGGCATGTGCCTCCTTTGCATCTCTTAAGTTGAACGTTTTACCTATTACTGGAGGTAGCACCTTTTTTGAGGAAAATAGCTTGAAGAGATTGCTGTGTATATCTAATAGCTCATCGCTTTTCGCATTAAACAATACGAAGCCCATTATTCTTGCATCTTTTGACATTAGATTTCTTGGATTTATTTGTACTTCTCCTTTGCTTCCGACAACGACTATTGCAGAATACATAGCCATAAATTCAAGATCAGTTTTTAGGTTGTTGTGAGCTGACATTTCTATTATTATGTCGAATCCATCCCTTGCAAGTTTAAGCACTTCTTCCTTAAAATCTTCTATATTATGACCGACTACAAGATCGGCGCCGGCTTCTTTACAAAGTCTTCCTCCCTCTTCAGAGCCTGCAGTTGCAACTACAGACATATTTAATGATTTTGCAAGCTTTATTGCAGCAAGGCCAACGTTGCCGCTTCCTCCATGTATTAGCACTCTTTGACCGTTTTTTGCATGCCCCTTATGAAAAAGGGCTCTATATGCTGCTCCATATGGCGTGCCAATAGCTGCTCCCTCTTCGAAACTAAGGTTGTCTGGAAGTTTGTATAGCTGCCCCTGTTTAACTATGATCTTTTCTGCGTAGGCTCCCGAAACGCTTTTGAAGCAGTATACTCGATCCTCTATTTCAAAATCGTTTATCTTAGAGCCTTTTTCAACGACTATTCCTGAGGCGTCAAAGCCTGGGACATAAGGAATTTTTGAGCCTGAATACCAACCAGATCTGATGTAGGTGTCGACAGGGTTTACTCCAATGGCCATAGTTTTTATAAGTATTTCGTCGTCTTTTATCTTTGGCAGATCTAAGTCTTTTATAGTTAATACCTCAGGACCTCCAAAATTTTCAACATAGATTGTTTTCATGGAAGCTCTACCACCTCTTCTAAAATATTTGTCTTTCTTGGGAGCTTTGTCAAAAATACTGGTCTTGACGAATATGTCAAAACTTTATCTGAGACTGAACCGATCAGCAATTTTTTTATGCCAGACAATCCCCTTGAGCCCATGCATATAAAATCTACACTGTGTTCGTCTGCTATATCGAGAATTGTCTGGGCAGGATCGCCTATTTTAATGATTTTAACGATTTTGGTATTTGGAACCTCTTGAGTTAAGAGCTCAGAAAATATTGATTCAGCACTATTATTCGCTATCGAGGCCAATTCGATATCGCTTAGCGGTACCACTTCCATAGAGCTGGGCATGTGAAAAACATATAAAAGTAAAATCTCATTTTCTGCAGAGCATTGAGAGAGTCTTTTAGACCATGCAAAGGCCTCTTGAGAGTCTTTTGAGCCATCAACGCAAACAAGAATTCTCATCTTGCCCCTCCTGAAGAATTTTTGTTATTCCTTATAATTTATTATATACCACAAATAACGAAAATATAATATAATGCTTATAAAGTATTCTGAACCGAGGTTTGTAAATATAAATGAATTACGACGATAAGATAGATATCTTGAAGGATGATGCAAAAAAAGAGCTTGCAAAGTTAGACGAGGAGCTTTCAGCACTAGAACTTGAGATCGATAAAGACATTGTAAAGCTCTATCTGTCAATCTTCGGAGAAAACGAAGAGGAATTATCAGATTAATTTAGTTCTTGAGTAATTTAATTATAATTTTTGTTATAATTATGGAATATGCATGAGTTTTAAAATTTAAGGAGGTGAACCGTAGTGTTTTATCAGACTGTAGATTCATCGAGTCAAATAGGAAGTTATATTTCTGCTACTGAACTGCTTTCTTCTCTTTTGAAAATTTACTACGGGGAACAGGATGGAATGTTGGCATTTGACCCAAAAATTTTTATGGAAGAGAACAACTTTAGTGTAGGTGATTCGTCATACCTACAAGATTGTGATGTGTATTCAGCAGAAGATCTATCTCATGCTATTGCAAGAACATCAAGGGCTCTAACTTTTAAAGTTATATATAAACT
Source organism: Thermodesulfobium sp. 4217-1 (assembly GCF_039822205.1). Taxonomy (NCBI): domain Bacteria; kingdom Pseudomonadati; phylum Thermodesulfobiota; class Thermodesulfobiia; order Thermodesulfobiales; family Thermodesulfobiaceae; genus Thermodesulfobium; species Thermodesulfobium fumaratoxidans. Next base: position 27,133 of record NZ_JBAGBW010000012.1, on the reverse strand, counting down.
TCTAAGAGAAATAGAAAAAAATTCAGCTTAAATTAGGAGGTTACAATGGCTAATATAAAGGTCTATGCTTTAAGTACCTGTCCATATTGTAAAAAGGCTAAAGCTCTTCTGAAGGATCTTGGCGCCGATTTTGAGGCCGTAGACGTAGACCTTTTGCCAAAGGATGAACAGAATACAATTCTTGAAACTGTCAAACAGCTTGCTGACAAATGTAAGCCTAAGGTTAACCCAGGATTTCCTACTATTGTAAAAGACGATCATATTATTGTAGGCTTTAACGAATCAAAGATAAGAGAGATGGTGTTTATTCCACACCTTACCAACCTTTAAGAATTTAACGTTTATAAGTTTAAAGTTTAAATTTAAATATGGTGTTTTCAATTAATTAATTAATTGTTATTCATTTGCTATTTATAATGAGCTTGGTTGTCACAGGAGGATATAATGGCAGATATAAAGGTCTATGCTTTAAGTACCTGCCCGTATTGCAAAAAGGCTAAATCCCTTCTAAGGGAATTTGGTGTAACTTTTGAGGCCGTAGACGTAGACCTTTTGCCAAAGGATGAACAGAATACAATTCTTGAAACTGTAGGACAGCTTGCTGACAAATGCAAACCAAAAGTTAATCCAGTTTTTCCTGTAATATTAAAAAACAAAGACATTATAATCGGTTTTAATGAAACAAGAATAAAAAAATTAGCTTTTATGCCTCAACCATCTAACTTTTTTTCCGGTTTTAAATAATTTAAAATTTAAGAAGGTGACGATATGACTCCACCAACCCCTGAAAAACTTTTTGAAATATTGACAAAATTTGCTCATTCAAGAGGTCAGGAATTAAACAACGATCTCGATCACACCATGTCAATAATTAAGGGCATACTTGAAAACGAACAAAGAAATGGTTATAGAGGCTGCCCTTGTAGGTTGAATTCAGGCGATAAACAAAAAGATAGAGATATAATATGCCCTTGTGCTTATAAGGACAAAGATGTAGAGGAATATGGATCTTGCTACTGTGGTCTGTACGTAAGTCACGAGTGGAATCAGAATCCAGATAAGAGGGTGACTGTACCCGAAAGAAGGCCGTTTGACAAGCTCTTTTAATAAAGCTTTTTATAGATTATAAATATTTGGAGGGCCAGTGAGAGGGCTTAGTCAAATTTACGTTATTATTGGGTGTTTGTTTGTGGCCTCTTTGATGATATCGAACATTAGCGCTGGCAAGATTGTTAGTTTTTGCGGTCTGAATTTTACTGCTGCAATCTTGTTGTTTCCCTTAACTTATGTTTTTAGCGATATTTTGACTGAGGTTTATGGATTCAAGGGTTCAAGACTAATTATATGGATGGGTTTTTTTTGCAATTTTTTGATGATATCTTTTTTTTCTCTTGTTGTAAAATTACCGCATCCTGATTTTTTCAAAGATCAGGCTTCTTATGAAATTGTTCTTGGAATGACTCCTAGGTTGGTTCTTGCTTCAATGGTAGCCTATTTTGTAGGTGAGTTTGTCAATTCTGTTTCCTTATCTGCAATGAAAAAGATTACGGGTGGAAGGTACCTTTGGATTAGGACTATAGGCTCTACAATGACAGGGCAGTTTATAGATACATTCTTATTTATGATAATAGCCTTTCTTAATATCATCCCATTTGAAGCAATTCTTGGCATGATTTTTGTCGAATATGTTATAAAAGTTACCTATGAGATATTCGCTACTCCAATTACATACAAGATCGTAAATCTAATCAAAAGATCAGAAGGAATTGATATTTTTGATTATGGGGTTAGATATAATCCCTTTGGGTTAAAGATCTGGGACTAATCTTTTTCTTGGAGAAAGTTGAAAAATTCCATTCCTTCATTTATACCTTCTCCGATTATCTTATATATGTCGCCCATTAATACCTGAAACCTATAGTGTGATTCTATGAGTCTTCTTCCTTCTGGAATTGCTGACACCAGATCGTGGAGTCTCTTGAGATCTGCTTTTTTGTCTTTATTTTCTTCTTTGCCTGAGAGCGCATCTATTTCTATCTGAGTTCTTAGCGTAAATAGATTCTTTACCATTTTGTATAAACCGTCATCTTTTTTTACTAGCTCAGTTGATTTTATTAGATCGATATACTCATCTGAGTCTTTAATTGATTTTGCAAGCTCGTGTGCCTTATCATAAGGATTTACCATTTTTTCCCTCCAGCTCTAAATATCTATCTAACAGTATTTTAGCATCTTTTGATTGAGTGCCAGGCGTTTCTACTATCACCCTTGCTTTTATATGATTTGTGATAAGACTCGATAAAAAGGCATCAATTGGAGGTCCAAAGCCAGAGTTTAGAGATCTGTGTCTTATCTCCCCCATATCGCTGAACTCAATCTGACTAAAATGAATGTGCAATTTTTCATGAGGCAATTTTTCAAAAATTCTGGTAAAATCGTCTTCATTATTTAACTGTCCCCCATTTACAGCATATATATGTGCGAAATCTATAGTCGGTAGGAAGATATCTGGGTACACTTTGCACATCTTTAATATTTCATCAATGTCTCCTATGCTGACTTTTTTGCCGTGAGTTTCTGGACAGAGCTTAATGCCGTTTATTATATTTATGTTGTTATAGATAAAATTTTCTAAGAAAGCTATAGATCTATCTAATAATACTTTTCTATCTTCTTTTTTTGAACTTCCAGGATGGAATATTATCCTGTCAGCATTCATCAACTTCCCCATTTGTAGGCTTCTTATGAGATATTTTTCAGATCTTTCCAATATTTCTGGATTAGGGCTTGTTATATTTATATAATATGGTGCATGAATGCTGAGCCTAACCCTCTCTTTCGAAAAGGATTCACCTATTTTCATCGCAGTTTCATCGCTTAATCTTATCCCATGTGTAAATGGATATTCGAACGCAAATAGTCCCATTTTAGTAATATACTTTGCAGAGTCAACAGTTGATTTAAACCCGGAATTGTAGAAAAGCTCTTCATTGCCGGCTGGGCCGAATATTAAGTTCATACTAAATTATCAAATTTTTGTAAAATTACGACGCCCGATACGATTAATATTCCTCCAACAATTTGAAGAATAGAAAGGCCTTCTCTAAGCCAGAAAAAAGCGACGATAGAGGCTATAAATGGCTCTAAACAGGCTGTAATGCCTGCATTTGTAGGCGATATTATTGAGACCCCCTTAAAGTATAAAAAATACGGTATTAATGTGGAAAATATAGAAAAATAAAGTAAAATAAGCCATGTCGAGGTTGGCAAAGAAAAAATTGCCAAATTCAAAGGTGTAACGATATTAATAAATATTGCTGCAAACCCTGTAGAATAAAGTATAAGAGTTAATGGGCTATAGCTTTTCAGGGATTTTCTACCGTATACGCTTATAAATGCCATTCCTAATGCAGCAAAAATTCCATAAAAAAGACCTTGAAAGTTTAAAGACGTTTCTGCCATACTAATTACAAAGCATGAGCCCCCGATTAGAGAGAGAGCTATTGCGAGCATCTTCGATACTGAAATGGGAGCGCTTTCAAAAAAATATAAATACAAAGCCATTAAGATAGGCGACGTGTATTGTAAAAACACAGCGGTTGATACGTTTGTATATTTTATGGCAAACAGATAAAATAGTTGCATTGTGGTCATACCAAATATGCCTAAGATTGAAAAATAAAGTATGTCAGTTTTGGCTATAAATATATGTTTTTTATTAAATATAGAGAGATATACAAAAAGCAAAATAAAAGACATTGCAAGCCTTATTTTTACGAATAACAGGGGGTCGATAGCACTATTAAATGCAAACTTTGCTACACAACCGCCAAAACCCCAAAGCGATGCGGCCCCTATTGTAAAGAGATAGCCTGTTAAATTGTTAGTGACAAAATTTATCTTCAACTTAACTTTAAAATTCTAACACAAAAAATGGATATTAAAAATTAACTAATATTGATATATAATTATAGAAATAAAAAATTGAAGGTGGTGTAGGATGGAAGAAAATTTAACTAATGATTCTAAATATCAGCAAAGATTTCGTTATTTAGGGCTCTCTGTTGAAGATTTACAGAGAATGGCAAAGTTTAGACCCTATTTTGAAAAAAGGGCGGATGGTTTCGTCAAGAAATTCTACGATCACATAGCTAATTTTTCAAATTTAAAGGAAATAATTGATAAAAACTCTACAGTAGAAAGGCTTGGCAAGACTATGAGGGACTATTTTGTATCTCTTACAAGTCCTACAATAGACGAAGAGTATTTTCAAAGAAGGCTTTTCGTAGGCAAGAGGCACCAGCTTATAGGTCTTTATCCCTCATGGTATCTGGGAGCTTACAGGCTTTATTTTGAGGAGATTTCATCTATTGTTCATGAAGTAGAGAAAGATGAGGCTGAATTCGTAAAATCTTTTAGCGCATTTGTTAAGAGAATAATACTTGACATCCAGTTAATTATTGATAATTACTTTGCTGAGCAGCTTGAACACATAATTAAAACCCAAGAGCAGGTTGGAGAGGCCGTAAAGGTTGTAGAAAGTATTGCTGGCAGAACAAACATACTTTCTTTGAACGCTAGCATTGAAGCGGCTCGAGCAGGTGAGGCTGGCAGAACTTTTGCAGTGGTCGCCAAAGAGGTTAGAAAGCTTGCAGAAGACTCTTCAAGGTCATCAAAAAAGATAATGGAGATGATAGACAAAAATATGCACGAAATTAGACAGATAAAATATCAAGAAGAGACCTCTTAATTAGGGTTCTATTATAAAGGACCCTTTTAGGGACTCTAATATAGAAAACATATTTGAGACCTTGCCTACTGCAAGCTTCTCTATTACGTTGAAATAATTCAGGCAGGTTCCGCATACTAGCACTTCGGAACCTTTTTCATTTAGCATTTTAATTTCTTTGAGGCATTCAGAATCTTCCAAAGTTAAGTAAACGCCAGCATTCATGAATGCAATGGTTTTTGGGTGATTCTCAAAGTATAAGAGCGCGTCAAAAAAGGCATTCATAAGATTCTTACCAAGCTCATCACTCCCGTGTCCTAATGTGTTTGTCTTTACAAAGATGCTCCAGGGGGCATTTTCGGGAAGATATTCTAATTTTGTCTCGGCTATATTCTCAGTTTCTCTCTTGTTGATTTTGCAGTAATATAAATTATCTTTTTCTTCTACTTCAAAATACATATTTTTGTCTTTAGCAAGGTTGTTAAGATTATCTCTTGAAGTTTTATTATCAACTATTACAATTATTTCTTGATGATCTTTTAATGCCTGTCTTGTTAGTACTACTGGTTTTGGGCACACCATTCCCCTGCAATCGAGTTCAAACATATTTTCCTCCTAAAAAGTTTATTTTAGTTTATTATATCAAAGCTTTTTTATTTAAATAAAATTGGAATATGCACTTAATTGAGTTTTATATTTTTATGTTAGATATTTTGAATTATGATAAAATAATTACTTATGAACAAACATGAGAGATTGAAAGCCTCACAAGACTATGCAAAAGAAGCAAAGGAGCTGATTTCCTTTGGCGCAGAGAGTCATTATATAATGAATGCTCTCTATTACTCTATGTTTAATTCGGTATTGGCAGTTTTAGACATAGATGACTTTTCGGGCTACACGCATGATAAGATTTTTGAGCTCTTTGATGAAAAGCTTGTAAAGAAGAAGAAGTTTCCAGAAGAACTTTTTGATGCCCTAAAATTTGCCAAGACCTTTAGGCACAAGTGCGATGACGACTCAAGCTGTGAATTGGTGCCTGAGCCTACTCTGGAACAAGTTCAATATCTTTACCCAAAAGTTATAGATTTTCTTGACGCTTCTGAACAACTGGCGCAATAAAAAATTGCTTTTTAATGTCTAATCTGTCAAAAAATCTCTCTTTTAATCTTGATTTTATTTTTCGTTGCCTTATTATTGGCTCGACGGTATTTGGCGGTCTTGCTATGATTTCCTATTTAAAAGAAGAATTTGTATCGAAAAAAGGTTATACTACTGAAGATGATTTCCTTAAAGGAATTGCATTAACACAGCTTTTGCCAGGTCCTATTATGATAAATTTGGTAGGTTATGTTGGGTATAGAAGGTTTGGGTTTTTGACAGGTTTAATAGGTGCTCTTGCCCTTGTTTTTCCCTCAACAATCCTTATATCTATTCTTGCTTACTTTTATAAATCAATTAATATCGCTACTATAGACGTCTTATTCCATGGGTTGAAGCCGTTTGTCGTAGCATTTTTTATTTCAGCTTTTTTAAATTTTTATAAAAGGTATATAAATGTTAATTTTGGAAGGATATTGTTGCTGTTATGCTTTGTGTGCTATATGATTGGCATAAATATCTTTTTAGTTTTCTTGCTTTCTTTTTTTATTTCTATATTTTGTAAAGGTTTCCTTCCAAAGAGAAGCGTTCTTAGCGATGCTATTTCTGAAAAAAAACTCTATATCCCGAAAGTTGAATTTATCATAGGCTTTGTTGCTGTTTCTATACTTATAGCTTCTGCATATTTTATTACACCAAACCTTACTTCTTTTTATTTCAAGATTACGCAGATAAGCTTCCTTGCTTTTGGCGGCGCTCAAGTTGCCCTGCCTCTCTACCAACACGCTTTTGTTGATTCTATGAAGATAATTAGCCAGGAAAACTTTTTGGACGCGATAGTTCTGAGTCAGGTGACTCCTGGCCCAATACTGTGTGTTACATCATTTATTGGCTTTTTTATTGGCTCATTTGTTGCTGCAATGTTTTCTTTTTTGTTTACGTTTATGCCTTCAATAGTATTTACAATTGTGGTGTCGCCCTTCTATGATAGGATATCTCATCTCTCGTGGATTAGAGGTGGGATATTTGGTCTCTTAGTAGCACTTACTGGACTTTTGGCATCCATGTCAGTTAACTATTTTCCAATGGCAGTCAAAGATCCACTTTCGTTTCTCTTTCTATTGGTTTTCCTTGTAGGATTACACAAAAAGGTAAATATTGTTTTGCTTATTTTAGCTGCTATTTTTGGCTCCTTTCTTTTGTTTGGCTTTTTCCACCTATATTAATACCACCTTTTTAAAGTTAAAATTTCAAAATAATTATCATACTTTTTAAGGTATATAATGTATAAAATGCAATCCAATAGGAGAGGGAAAAATGGATGTAGTTGTAGCAAGGCAGCCAATATTCAATAGGTCTGAAAAAGTTAAGGCATACGAGCTCCTTTTTAGAAGGAGCATGAACTCGACTTCATACGATGCATTTGATGGCGAGAGCTCAACAATTGAGCTTTTAAAGTCAAGCCTCTCTGTAATAGGCTTAGATATCCTGACAAACCATTTGCCTGCATTTATAAATTTTACGGGAAAACTTTTGAGAGATGAAGTCCCTAACTTATTGCCTCCAGATAAGGTTGTAATAGAAGTGCTTGAGACTTCCTATGATGATGAGGGTATATCAGATATAGTTAAAGACTTGAAGAAAAAAGGATATAAAATTGCCCTTGATGACTTTTTATACAAAACCGAATATGACAATCTAATTGAAAGCGCTGATTATATAAAGGTTGATTTCCTTCAGCTAAACGATGATGAAAAAAGAGAATATCCGAAGATAATTAGCTCTATAAAAAGCAATTTAATTTATTTGGCAGAGAAGGTTGAGACAAATGATGACTTTTTGCTTGCAAAAGAAAGCGGATATTCACTCTTTCAGGGCTATTTTTTTAGCAAGCCCTCTTCTGTGTCAAGAAAGAGCTTCTCTATTAGAAAGCAGTTTATTCTCAATCTATTGGATGAAGCTTACAAAGAAGATTGGAGACCAGCTGTATTAGAAGATATGATAAAAAAAGACCTTTCTCTGTCTCTAAGACTTTTGAAATTTATGAATAGCGTATATTTTGGTTTTAGAAATAAGATAAATTCTATAAAGCAAGCTATAGTCTTACTTGGAAAAAACGAATTTCTAAAATGGCTAAGTTTGATAGCCTTGGGAGAGCTTGCTGACGATAAGCCTGAAGAGTTGGTTACCTTGTCGATTCTCAGAGCGAAGATGTGCGAAAATATTGGTCAAATTTTAGGCAAGAAACAGGAAGATTTGTCTAATTTTTTCTTGACAGGTCTTTTTTCTTCTATTGATGCGCTCCTTGATAGGCCCAGGGAAGAAGCAATTAGTGAATTGCCTATAAATTCTTATGTTAAAGATGCGCTTTTGGGGATAGAAAATATTTATTTTGACGTTTGTGAATTTATTGTCTCTTATGAAAAGACAGAAGTTGATAAGTTCTATAAATTGTTGGAAAAATTGAATTTAAAATTTGATGACGTTATCAAAGCGTATTTGGAGGCTGTTAACTGGTCATCTCAACTCATGACCCTGTAACAATCCTATATCGATTCTTCTTTTCTAAATACTTGACATAATTTTTTTTTGTATTATTATGAAATATATTTCATAATAATAGGAGGAGCAAAAATAGCAAGACCATTGAAAGAGAGAAGGCTATTTTGTTTGCCTGCCATAAAATGTTTCAAGCCTGTAGATTGCGTTTTATCTTGTGTTGAGGGTGCGAATGTATTAAGTTTTGAAGAGATAGAAGCTCTGAGATTGGTAGACTTAGAAAATTGCGATTTTCAAGAAGCTTCTGAAAGCATGCAGATATCAGCGTCCACTTTTTGCAGGATATTGAAGTCTGCGAGATTTAAGATCTCCCAATCTATATGGTTTGGCAAGCCATTCGTTATATCTGGCGGTAATTATAAAACAGCTGATCCAGGAGAAGTTTGTGAAAAAAGATGCAAGATGTGTTGGAAAAAAGAAATCAAAAACTGCATTAAGCATAAAAACAATGAAAGGGATGATTGAGCTTTGGCAGATAAAGACAAAAATGATGAAAAACTTGAGAGAATGGAGGACTTTTTAAAAAAGGTTCCCTATAAAATTATGGTAATGAGTGGAAAAGGTGGAGTAGGAAAGAGTACAGTAGCTGCTAATTTGGCAGTTTTCCTCTCCAATAGGGGTTACAAGGTTGGACTTCTGGATGTGGACGTACATGGACCAAGTATAGGTACAATAATGGGCATAGTCTGGCAAAAAATTTATCCCTCAGGAGAGATGCTAAAACCAGTTCTTTGGAGCAGAAACCTTAAGATAGTATCTGTTCAATTCTTACTTGAAAATCCAGATGATGCGATTATATGGAGAGGTCCTGTAAAAATGGGAATAATAAAGCAATTTTTGTCTGATGTAGATTGGGGAGAATTAGACTTTTTGATAATCGATAGCCCTCCTGGCACTGGCGATGAACCTTTGACTATTGCCCAAACTATACCAGATTGCAAGGCCTTGATTGTAACCACTCCTCAGGGCGTATCTCTTGCAGATGTGAGAAAATCTCTTACATTTTGTAAAGAGGTAAACATTGATGTTCTTGGCATTATTGAAAACATGAGTGGTTTTGTATGCCCTAATTGTGGTGCTGTTCACAATATATTTAAATCTGGCGGAGGAAGTGAGCTTGCGAAGCAGTACCAGATTGACTTCCTTGGCAAGATTCCTATTGATCCAAAGATAGTAGAAGAAAGCGATGATGGTAACTTGTTAGACAAGTACGATGGAGAGATAAAAGACATTATAAACGAAATAGTCGATAAGATTGTTAACAAACTGAGTATAAATAAGGAGGAAATAAAAATTATGAAGATTGCAGTTCCTATGGCACAAGGAGAGCTTTGCTCACATTTCGGTCACTGCGAGGTTTTTGGAGTAGTAGACGTAGAGGGTGGAAAAGTCGTAAAAGAAGAATTTCTCACGCCTCCACCTCATGCTCCAGGTGTAATACCAAACTGGCTTGCTGAGCAAAAGGTAAATGTTGTTCTTACTGGCGGAATGGGCCCAATGGCTCAAAATTTGATGAGGCAGAATGGCATCGAGGTAATTACTGGCGTTTCTGGTGGAAGTTTAAGTAGTGTAATTAACGCCTATTTAAAAAATGAATTAGTCACCGGCAATAATTCATGTGATCACGAACATGGCAGCGATCACGTTTGTAAACATTAGCCGATAATGAGAATAGCATTTACTGTTCTTGATAAAGAAAAGATGATTATAGATGAGAGCTTTGGGAGAGCCAAGCTATTTCTGGTCTATGACACCGAGAAGGACAAATGGGAGCAATATGAAAACTCCCAAAACATTAAGGCTTCTCAAGGCGCAGGCTTGCAGGCAGCCCAAACAGTCATAAATGCCAACGTAGACGTGCTCATTTCAAAAAATATAGGACCCAAGGCATTTACTCTCTTGATATCGCAAAATGTAAAAACTTATTCTACCGATGAAAAAGACGTAAAATTAGCTTTAAATTTATTTTTAGATGGCAAGCTTACAAAGATGGAAAATCCGAATCAGTTTGGTATGGGATAAATTTAGTAAATTTATTAGTTTTTATGACTTAGAGCTTGTGAATGTTTTACATCATAAGCTCTATTTTTTTGTTTGATCTTAGCTTTAGAAAAGGTGTATAATAGATTGATTATTATTTTTTTATCTTAGGGGTGATAGTATGTCAGCAGTTCAGTGGAGTGAGGATCTAAGCTCTGGGTTTAAAGAGATTGACGATCAACACAAAGAGCTTATAAACAGAGTTAACAAACTTTTGGACGCATGTAATTCTGGTAAGGGAAGACAAGAAATTGGGGATACCTTAAATTTCTTGGCTGATTACGTCGTAGAACACTTTAACTCTGAAGAAAAATATATGAAGCAGTATAATTATCCAGGTTTAAATGAACAAATTGAACAGCATAAATACTTTGTTGGTTATGTGGGAGAATTGAAGAACGAATTTGATAAAAATGGACCCTCCATTTCACTTACTATGAAATTAAGCAAAAACCTTGTCGAATGGCTGGTGAATCATATAATGAAGATTGATAAAAAAGCTGGAGCATTTTTGAAAGATAAGGCTCATTAATATGGAATTTAATTTAAATGCCCCAATAAAAGACAACTCTTTGGAGAAATTAAATATTGGCGATAGAGTTTATTTAAACGGCGTCATCTATACGGCAAGAGACTCAGCTCATAAGAGATTGATAGATGCTCTTGATGAGGGCAGGGATATGCCCTTTGAGATTGCTGGAAGCGTCATATATTATGTCGGTCCTACCCCTGCCAGACCAGGAAAAGTCATAGGGTCTGCTGGTCCAACTACAAGCTATAGGATGGACAAATATGCTCCAAGATTATTGGATTTAGGGCTTAAGGGGATGATAGGCAAGGGAAATAGATCTGATGATGTTATAAATTCTATTGTAAAGAATAAAGCGGTATACTTTGCTGCGACGGGTGGCGTCGGAGCCCTTATCTCGAAGTGTATCGTAAAGTCAGAGGTTATAGCATTTGAGGAATTAGGCCCTGAGGCTATAAGAAGGCTTGAGGTTAAGAATTTTCCAGCTATTGTAGTAATAGATACCTTTGGCAACAATCTCTATGAAGAGGGTATAAAGAAATATAGGATTGCGTAGAGAGTTCAAACGTATATTTAAGCTAAATATAAATGGCGGCGATGTAGCCGCCATTTATATTATTGGGAAGAGATATCTATCTAACTACTTTCTTTTTTTTATAAATATGCTAGCTCACTCAATCTTTAGTTTTATCTATTTCTTTTAGCTTTTCTGAAAATTTCTTTATTGTAAGTTGTACTGGCTCTAAGTTTTCTAAATTTAAACCTGCAGTTCTCAAGAGATAAAATGGGAAATTTGCCCCTCCAGATTTCAAAAATTTTATGTAACTTTCTGTATCTCCACTTAATATTCTCTGCGCAAAGTAGTTTGCACAAGAAAAACCTGTCGAATATTTATACACATAAAATGGGCTATAAAAATGCGGTATCCTTGCCCACTCAACTCCAGAATATTCATCAGTTTCAAAATATTCTCCATAGTACTCTTTATTTAGATTGTCATAGATATTGTTAAGGTTTTGTGACGTTAGGGGCTGAAAGTTATCTATAATTTCAGATAACTTCATTTCAAATTCTGCAAACTGTATTTGCCTGTATAGAGTCGTTCTTGCGTTCTCCAGGAATTTATTTATCAGAGAGTTTTTGTCAACAGTATCTACAGCATTTTTTAATAGATATTCTAAAAGCAACATCTCATTAGTGATGGATGCTATCTCTGCAGAAATAATGCTATATGATGACTTTGGGTATGGTTGAGCACTATTTGATAGTGCGCTGTGAATTGCGTGACCCATTTCATGGGCAAGAGTGAACACATCTTCCAGCCTTCCCTGATAATTGAGGAGTATATATGGGTGTACATCGTAACATGAGGTAGAATATGCCCCTGAGGTTTTATTTTTGTTTTCATAGACGTCTATCCATCTTTCATCAAAGGCTTTTAGAACAAGACTTATATATTTTTCACCAAGCGGCGAAAGAGATTTTAAGACAATGTCTTTTGAATCCTGGTAACTAATTTCTTTTTCTGAGTTAAACAATGGGGCATTTAGGTCGAATAGTTTTATGCTCTTTTGATCAAGAATTTTTGACTTAAATTTTATATAAGAGTGGAGCGGATTTAAATCTGATTTTACTGTGTTTATTAGGTTTTTATAAAAATCTTTGCTTACATTGTCAGAAAAGAGAGAGTACTCTATCGATGAAGAGTACTTTCTCACAGAAGAGTAGAAATTGATAAATTTAAAAGCCATATCAAGGTTGGAAGAGAGCATATTTTGATGCTTTTTATATGTTCCAAAAAGAGATTTATATGCATTTTCTCTTAATATTCTGTCTTTGTTGTGAGCATAGATTGAATATGTGCTTTGGGTGACAGGATGGGATCTGCTTTTTGAATCAAGGGCGTCAGGAAATTCGAAATCGCTGATAGTCAAGTGATGATAGATATTTGAAGGGGAAAATGAGAGAAGGGACGTTTTGGAAATCAATCTTTCTTCGTCCTGAGTTAAAATGTGGGGGAATTGTCTAATTAAATCATTTATTTCAAAGCTATAATCTTCAAATTTTGGATCTAAGGAAATCTCATTTAAAAATTCTTTGCCAAGAGATACTAATTCTGGATCAATAAAAGAAATTGATTCATCAAAGCTTTGAAAGAGCCATTGGGCATTAGAGATTAATATTTGAGATTCCTCTAAGGACGAGTCTTCATCGAATTTCATATGTGAATAGGTATATATTCTATCTATAATCTTAGAGGTTTTATCTCTGAGTTTTAGGCACTGTAAGATTGTTTCTTTATCCTTTAGAGCTCCCTGAAAACTTCTAAATTCTTGAATTTGTTTTTTTGCTATTTCAAAATCTAAGTCAAGCGCTTCACTTGAATGATAAAGGTCTTCGATAGACCATTTAAATTCTTTATCAATCTTGTTTCTTTCCAGTATTTCAATTGTTTTATTCTTCAAACCTGTTACCTCCTTGAGATTTTATTCTATTGACATATCTTTATAAATATCTTTAAATTCTATCATTAACCTTAGATTAGAAAGAGGAGGCAACATGAGGACAGAAGAAAAAGAGAAGAGTATTGAAGACGTAAACTATCTGCGTATTAGAGGTTTTCTGCAGAACATTTCTAAGAATAGCCCTTTTTACAGAAAAAGATTTAGGGAATTGGATTTTGATATAAATGACTTTAGGTCGATGGATGACTTTTCTAAACTGCCATTTACTACCAAAGACGATCTTAGGGATTCATATCCAATGGGCATGCTTGCTTGTCCAGAGGAAAATGTAGTCAGAATACATTCTTCATCTGGCACTACTGGAAAGCCTGTCATAATGCCATATACTCAGAAAGACATTGACGATTGGAAATTTATGATGAAAAGATGTTATGAAATTGCAGGAATAAAGCCTTCTGATAGAGTCCAGATTACACCTGGATATGGTCTTTGGACTGCTGGTATTGGATTCCAGCTTGGTGCAGAGTTGTTGGGTGCTATGACAATTCCCACAGGGCCAGGAAATACCGATAGACAGATAGAAATGCTGCTGAACTTAAAGTCTACCGTTCTCACATCTACATCATCTTATGCTCTGCTACTTGGTGAGGAGATTGAGAAAAGGGGATTGCAAAATGATATATCTCTTAAGATTGGAATAATTGGTTCTGAGAGATGGGGAGACCGTATGAGAAAGAGAATCGAAGATCTATTGAATATTGAAGCCTTTGACATATATGGTCTTACCGAGATTTATGGTCCTGGTATCGGGCTTGATTGTAAATATCACAATGGAATACATCTTTTTGATGATTTTATGTACTTCGAGATAGTAGATCCCGATACCTTAGAGGTTTTGCCAGATGGAGTGAGAGGAGAGCTGGTAATTACCACCTTTAAAAAAGAAGGCGCTCCCCTTCTAAGGTTTAGAACAAGGGATATTACTTCTATAAACCATAAAATATGTGAGTGTGGTTTACAATACCCCAGAATAGAGAGACTTATGGGCAGGTCTGACGATATGTTTAAGATCAAGGGGGTAAATTGTTTCCCCGCTCAGGTAGATAGAGTTTTAAAAGAATATAATGAGTTATTTTCTGAATACCAGATAGTATTAGATAGGATCAATGGCAAAGATAGAGCAGTTTTGAAGGTTGAGTCAAAAGAGCCGGATAATATAGACCTGTCAAAAAGAATATCAAGAAGGATCAAAGATAGGGTTGGGGCTACGTTCGAAGTTGAATTATTGGCAATTGGGGGCCTTCCAAGAAGCGAAAAAAAGACAAAAAGGGTCTTTGACTTCAGAAATGAGGCTTAATGACTCATAATGTATAGTGCATAAAACATATAAATTTTTTTTATAACTTTACAATTTATTTAAATAAATAAAATAGTCTGATTTAATATTTTTAAAGAGTTATCTGATAATTTTGAACTTTTTCACTATTTTGAATATATAATTTATTTGTGAGGAAATGAAGGTGGGAGTTGAAAAAAGTACAATTGATATAAATTTTACTTATGATTATATAAATAAAACTTATATAAAAAAATAATTAATGGTATTGTAAAAAATAATTTTATAAAGTAAGATATAAATGATGTGTATGAATCTATTAGAAAAATCTATAGGTAACAAGATAGAGTTTAACAAAAATCTTGGGTTTACAATACTCGAAAGGAGTGGGGTCTTTTAATGAGATTGGTATTTTTAGGTGCACCAGGGGCAGGAAAAGGAACACAGGCAAAGAGATTGGTAGATCAGCTTAAGATACCTCAGATTTCTACAGGAGATATGTTGAGAAAAGCAGTATCAGATGGCACTTCGCTCGGCAAGGAAGCAAAAAGCTATATGGATAAGGGTGAGCTCGTTCCAGACAGCGTAGTAATTGGACTTATCAAGGAAAGAATTCAAGAGGGAGACACAGAAAACGGTTTTATCTTAGACGGTTTCCCGAGGAACGTTTCTCAGGCAAAGGAATTGGACTCTCTTCTTGGCGATTTAGGCAAGCCTCTTGACGTGGCTCTCGTATTAGATGTTCCGCTTGACGATCTTATGAAGCGTTTGACAGGAAGACGAACGTGTAAAGCATGCGGTCAGATGTATAACGTGTATTTTTCTCCACCCAAAGTTGAGGGCAAGTGTGATGTTTGTGGCGGGGAGCTATATCAGCGTGCAGATGACAACGAAGAGACTATAAAGAAAAGGCTTGATGTGTATCAGAGCTCAACCGAACCATTGATTGACTATTACAAGAACAAGGGCATATTAAAGGTTGTTCAGGGTACTGGCGATATTGATGCAATCTATAGGAAAATTCTTGTTCAACTTAATCCAGCTGTTTAAAAATTTATATAAATTACTCTAAAGGGGGTAAAAGGCATTGAGTCAACATGTAGCAGTGGATAACACGCTTTCTCCTCATGGCGGCAAACTCGTATATAGGGTTGTCGAAGATAAGGAAAAAGCGAAGGAACTTGTAAAGAAGACTAAGGTAAGAATCCCAGTTCGTGGGCAGATCGCGAGAGAGTGTATAAGCTTAGCTTATGGATTTTTCTCTCCTCTTGAAGGCTTTATGGGTGCAAAGGACGTGGACAGTGTAGTTCACAATATGACATTAGCAAATGGATACGTTTGGTCTATACCAATCGTCTTCGATATGTCAGAAGATGAGATCGAAAAATATGGCATAGCTAACGGTGATAGCGTTCTTTTTACCTACAAAGATCAGCCATTGGCAGTCTTTGACATTGAAGAGATGTTTGTTTATGACAAGATTACTATGGCCAAGAACGTATATGGCACAGATGATGAAAAGCATCCTGGCGTAAAGCGTACCTACGATTACAAAGCTAAGTTTTTAGGTGGCAAGATTACACTTATAAATCCACCAGTATTTAATGAACCTTTTGATCGCTTCTGGTTTCCACCAGCAGAGTCAAGAATGCAATTTATGAAGAATGGCTGGACTAAAGTAGTTGCTCATCAAACCAGAAACGTACCTCACACAGGCCATGAATGGCTTATGAAGGGCGCATGGTTTGCTGCCAATGCAGATGCAGTTCTGGTTTCTTGTGTTGTCGGCGAAAAGAGAAAAGGCGATTATATTGATGAGTGTATAGTTCTCGGTCAGGCTGCACTCAGAGAAAATGGGTATTTCAGAGAAGATGTTCATATGACTTCAATGATACTCTGGGATATGAGATATGCTGGTCCAAGAGAGGCAGTATTCCACGCAATAGTTCGTAAAAACCTTGGATGTACTCACCACATGTTTGGTCGCGATCACGCAGGTGTTGGTGACTATTATCCAACTTATGGTGCTCATGAGATATTTGATGGACTTCCAAATCTTGGTATCAAGTCAGTTTTGACAAAGGAATGGTATTATTGTCCTGTGTGCGCAGGAATTGTTTATGAAGGGTTTGACGGTCACAAAAAGCAAAAGCAAAAGTTTTCTGGCACAGTAATTCGTTCCATCATTCAACAAGGCGTTAAACCAACAAGACTTATATTTAGGCCAGAGGTATTTGACACCGTTATGATGTGTGCTGAGAAATATGGTTTTGGTTCACCTTTCGTAAATGACAATTATCTTGAGAATCGTAATCCTGTATTCACGATTCCCCCAATGGAGGTGTAATCACAATGAGTAACGGTGATGTAAAACTTACAATATCGCTTTGGGTTGGTCCAGAAAGAGAAGAAGCTTTAAAAAAGGCCAATATGCTTGAAATTCCCGAACTTCAAGAGGCATTTGCTGGTCTAAAGAGATTAAGAGTGCCTATCTCTTATGAACAGGCTCAGAATCTTAAAGAAGTTTATCCAGCTGCAAAGATAGATACTTCTTCTACTCAAACAGTAGAACTACTTCCAAAAGAGTGTCTTGACAAGATATTCGCTATGGTAATTGAGAAAAAGAATGTAGCAGTAATACCAGATTTACTTAAGTCTTTAGGAAAGTAATCTATCGAAATACTTTTTAGACTGATTTGAGGAGGTGGGAAGCCTCAAGCGTTTTTTTGCAACAAAAATTTTCAATAATTTAAGAAATTTAACAAGGAGGAAAAGAGTATGCCAAGTTGGGTAAATCCCGAAAAATGTGATGGTTGTAAGGCGCAAGATAAGACAGCTTGCCAGTATATTTGTCCAAACGATCTTATGGCACTGAACAGAGAGATTATGAAGGCTTATAACCAGGAGCCAGAGTATTGTTGGGAGTGCTATAGCTGTGTAAAAATTTGTCCACAGCAGGCAATTGAGGTAAGAGGATATGCAGACTTCGTACCACTTGGTGGAAACGCAATCCCACTACGTGGCTCTGACAACATTATGTGGACCTGTAAGTATCGTAACGGAAAAGTAAAAAGATTTAAGTTCCCAATCCGCACGGTTGCAGAAGGTTCGATTAAGCCATATGAAGGCTTTGAGGCCGATCCAGATATGGCCGATCTCGAAAAACCAGGTTTCTTTACGCACAATATGCGTGGAGATTCTCTCAGAAAGTTTTAGTAATTTAAAAATTTTAGCGGAGGTTAAATAATGGAAAGAGAAGCTTGTACATTCTCATATTGTGATAAACCAGTCATTGAAGAGAAGAACGTAGATCTTCTAATCATTGGCGGTGGAATGGGTGCATGCGGCGCAGCATACGAAGCTGTAAAATGGGCAAAACCAAATGGCTTGTCTATATTTTTAGCAGATAAAGCAGCACTTGAGAGATCTGGCGCTGTAGCTCAGGGCCTTTCTGCAATTAACACCTACATTGGAACTGATAACGATCCAGCTGACTATGTCAGAATGGTTCGTACCGACCTTATGGGCATCATTCGTGAAGATTTAGTATACGATCTTGGTCGTCTTGTTGATGACTCTGTTCACCTTTTCGAGAAATGGGGACTTCCAATTTGGAAAGCCTTTGGAGAAGATAAGGGTAAGACCTTAGAGCAGGGCGCCAAGCCACGTAGGACAGGTCGTTGGCAGGTTGCAATATCTGGCGAGTCATACAAGTGTATCGTTGCAGAGGCCGCAAAGTCAGCTATGGCATCTTATGACAAAGCAGAATATGTTGAAAGAGTATTTATTGTTAAACTTTTGTTAGACTCTAAAGAAGAGAACAGAATTGCAGCAGCAGCAGGCTTCAGCGTTCGTGAGAACAAAGTTTATTTCATAAAAGCAAAGGCAATTATCATAGCTTGTGGTGGAGCGGTCCACATATATCGTCCACGTTCAGTCTTGGAGGGTTACGGACGTGCATGGTATCCAGTATGGAATGCTGGCTCTACTTATGCAATGCCTTTCCAGGTTGGCGCAGAGGCGACAATGATGGAGAACAGATTCGTGCCTGCCAGATTTAAAGATGGTTACGGACCTGTCGGCACATGGTTCTTGCTCTTCAAAGCTACTGCTACAAACGCAAGAGGCGAAGACTATTGCGCAAAGACAGAATATATCGAAAAATATGCTCCATATAACAAAAACCTTGGTACTTGCATCAGAAACCATATGATGATCGAAGACTACAAAAAAGGTCTTGGCCCTATGTATATGAATACCGACAAAGCTCTTGCTGAACTTGCAAAGACAATTGACGCAAAGCACGCAAAAGAGCTTGAGTCAGAGGCATGGGAAGACTTCCTTGACATGACTGTTGGTCAGGTTGGCGTATGGCTTGGAAACAACATTGAACCTGACAAGATCCCATCCGAAATTATGCCAGCTGAACCATATCTTCTCGGATCACACGCTGGTTGCTGCGGACTTTGGGCATGTGGACCAGAGGATCTACAGAACGATGCAACAAGAGAAGCAGGCTACATTTGGGAATATAAGGGCAAATCTTACAACCGTATGACGACTGTAAACGGCTTGTTTACATGTGCAGACGGCGTTGGAGCTTCTGGCCACAAATTCTCTTCTGGGTCACACACAGAGGGACGTATAGTTGGAAAACAGGCAGTAAGATTTATTCTTAACAACAAAGACTATACACCATCAGTTGATAGGACTGCAGAGGAATTGGCAGCAGAGATATATGCTCCAATGGAACTCTTTGAAAAATATAAGACAGTTTCAACTACTCCATATTCAATCAACCCACAGTATATTACCCCTAAGCAGTTTCTTTTCCGTTTGAACAAGATTATGGACGAATACGTTGCTGGAACCATTGGCTGGTATTCCACATCCGAGACTCTTCTCACAAAGGGACTCTATTATATGGAAATGCTTGAAGAGGATAGCTACAGGATGGCAGCATGGGATCTTCACCAGCTTATGAGAGTTTGGGAAAACTATCATAGATTCTTGACTGCTCGTATGCACCTTAGGCATATTATGTTCCGTCAAGAAACACGTTATCCTGGGTACTACTATCGTGAAGACTTTAATCTGATTGATGATGCTAACTGGAGATGTTTTGTCAACTCTAAGATGGATCCAAAAACTGGTGAGATCAAAGAGTTCAAGAGAAATTACGTCCAGCTCATTCCAGACTAATTGATTAATAGATAAATAAATTAATATTTAAGTGCTGTGGGGGTAAAAACCTCACAGCACTTATTTTTTAAATTCTTTGGAGGTAGGGTAGATGATAGAATTTCAAGGAAAGGTACTGGTTATCGGCGGCGGTATTAGTGGTATTACTGCAGCTATAGAGGCCGCTGAAACAGGTGTTGAAGTTTACCTTGTCGATAAAAATCCTTATTTGGGTGGTAGGGTAGCTCAATTAACCAAATATTTTCCAAAACTTTGTCCTCCAACATGTGGTCTGGAGCTTAATTTCAGGCGTATGAGGGAAAACAAGGGTGTTGAAGTTATGACGCAGACCGAGGTTCTAAAAGTTGAGGGCTCAAAAGGCAACTTTAAAGTTACTCTTAAGAAGAAGCCTCGCTTTGTTAATGAGAATTGTACTCTTTGTGGAGAATGCTTTAACGTGTGTCCGGTAGAGAGAGATAATGACTTTAATTTTAATATGAATAAGTCAAAAGCTATATACAGCGTATTTGAATTTGCCAATCCCCCTTATGCTGTTATCGATCCAAGCGTTTGTTTGGGTGAAAAGTGTTCAAAATGTCTTGATGTTTGCAAATACAGCGCAATTGATTTAAACATGAAGGAAGAGATTGTAGACATAACAGTTGGCTCAATTATAGTAACTACTGGATGGCAGCCTTACGATGCTGAAAAGATTGACAATCTGAAATTTGGAATAGTCCCAAATGTTATTACAAATATGATGATGGAGAGACTTGCATCATCAACAGGACCTACAGGTGGAAAGATCTTAAGGCCATCTGATGGCAAACCTGTTAAAAACGTCGCTTTTGTCCAGTGTGCAGGCTCAAGGGACGAGAACCATCTTCCATACTGCTCCTATATATGCTGTATGGCATCTCTAAAACAGTGTACCTATTTGGCAGATCAAGATCCAGAAGTAAAAGCTACAGTATTTTATATAGATATTAGAACTCCTGGCAGGTATGAGCAATTTTACTGGAATGTCAAGGAAAATCCAAATATATCCTTCGTAAAAGGGAAGGTTGCGAACATTGAAGCGGATTCTTCTGGCGATGTGTGGGTTGAAGCAGAGGATATATTGGCTGGTTCGAAGAGTAAAGAAAGGTTTGATATGGTGGTTTTGGCTACCGGCATGCAACCAACTAGTGTCAACTGGGATTTGCCATTTAGCGCCAAAAAGACTCCTGAAGGATTTATAGATCCTGATAGTTTGCCAGATGGCATTCATCTTGCAGGTTCTGCGGTTATGCCTTTTGACGTAATACGCTCTTTGCACTCGGCAACAGGTTCGGTGCTTAAAGCCCTTCAAAGCATATCAGGAAGGGGGAATTAATAATGGATAAAAAAATTGGTGTTTATATTTGTTCTGGATGTGAAATTGGAGACGCAGTTGACCTTGATAAGCTGGTAGAAATTGCTAAGGAAAAAGGCGTATCTTTAGTTAAAACAAGTGCAAGCGTTTGCAGTCCTGCCTTTGTAGAGGAAATAAAGAGTGATATTGCAAATGAAGGCGTAAATACTGTTGTAATCGCTGCTTGCAGCCCAAGAGTGAAGACTGATGTATTTAACTTCCCTGGCTGCATAGTAGAGCGTGTAAACATCCGAGAATTTGTTGCCTGGGTTATGGAGCCAAAAAGTGACGATGCTCAGCTTGCTGCACAAGACTACCTGCGAATGGGCATTGTTAAAGCGGAGAAGACCAATCTGCCCGAGCCATGGATTGGTGAAGACCTATCAGAAGAAATCCTGGTCATAGGTGGCGGCACCTCTGGACTCTCTTCTGCAATCGAATCATCAAAAGCAGGTTTTAAAGTAACCGTCATTGAAAAAGAGGACAAGCTTGGAGGTTGGGCTGCAAAGTGGTATAAGACTACTCCTACAAAATATCCCTTTACTGCAGTAGAAGAACCTGCCGTGTTCCAAATGATGAAGACCGTCGAAGCAGATCCCAATATTACAGTTTTATTGAATACTACTATTGTTAAAACTGAGGGTATGCCTGGTCTTTTCGATATAACATTGAACGTATCAGGCCAAGAACAGGTAAAAAGATTTGGGACTATAATAGCTGCTGCTGGCTTTACTCCTTATGATGCGTCAAAACTTGATAAATTGGGTTTTGGTGTTTCGCCTGACGTAATTTCTAATGTAGATTTTGAGAGAATGGTAAGAGAAACTGGAAAGATAACGAGGCCATCTGATGGTAAGACTGCTAAAAGAGTTGCCTTCGTGCTGTGTGCTGGTTCAAGGGACCCAGAGCATCTTCCATATTGTTCTGGATATTGTTGTGCTGCTTCATTGAAGCAGGCGAAATACGTCAGAGATATCAACGATGGAGTTGCTTATGTGCTTTATAAGGATATGAGAACGCCTTCTCAATTTGAACTGTTTTATAAAGAGCTTCAAAACGACCCTGGAATTCTCTTAACAAAGTGCGAGATTAAAGAAGTCTCTTTAGGTGAAGATTCTTCCTTAAACGTTGACGTAACTGACACGTTACTTGGCGATGAGTTAGCTATCGAAGCAGATTTGGTTGTTCTTGTGGTCGGCATGGTATCAAACGCAAACCAAGAAAAGCCTGATATTTTAAATCTGCAATACAGACAAGGGCTTGAACTTCCATTGCTCGATACTGGTTATTATCCTGATTCCAACTATGTTTGTTTCCCTTATGAGAGCAGAAGAACTGGAATATATCCATGTGGGACCATAAGGGCTCCGATGGAGACATACGGGAGCATACAGGACTCTATAGGAGCTGCCTTAAAGGCGATTCAGTGTATGTGGCACTACGAAAGAGGAATGGCTGTTCATCCAAGAGGATGGGAGAAATCTTATCCTCAGGTGTTTATGCAAAGATGTACTTCTTGCAAGCGTTGTACTGAAGAGTGTCCTTTTGGCGCGATAGACGAAGACGAGAAGGGAACGCCATTTTATAAGTTCAACCGTTGTAGAAGATGTGGTACGTGTATGGGAGCATGTCCTGAAAGGATTATCTCTTTCCATGATTTCTCAATTGATATGGTTAACTCTATGATAAAGGAAATAGAAGTTCCAGAAGATGACGATGAGAAGCTTCGTTATCTGGCTTTTATTTGCGAAAATGATGCCTATCCTGCTCTTGATGCTGCTGCGTTCTTAAAACACAGATTCCCGCCAGGTATTAGATTTATTTCTCTTAGATGTGCAGGAAATATGAACCTGGTATGGATTGCTGATGGACTTGGCAATGGCCTTGATGGAGCCTTGGTCTTAGGTTGTAAGTTTGGTGAAAATTATCAATGCCACTATATTAAGGGTTCAGAGCTTTGCAACTATAGGTTCGGTAAAATTGGCGAAACGCTTGATAGGCTAGGTTTGGAATCAGAAAGAGTAGAGATGATGCAGGTTCAAATCTCCGACTATGTAAATATAGCTGATACTCTTAAAGACTATGCCGATAGGGTTAAGGAAATTGGTCCTAACCCATTCAAGGGTTTTTAGGGGAGGATGAATATGGCGAAAAGGATTGTTAAAGCAGATTTAGATTTTATTAAGGAAATTATGGCTAATGGCGGAGATAGCGTAAACAAATGCTATCAATGTGCTACATGTTCAGTTGTCTGTAATCTTTCTCCTGATAATTCACCGTTTCCGCGTAAAGAGATGATGATGGCACAGTGGGGGATGAAGGATGCGCTGCTAAAAGATGCTGATATTTGGCTTTGTCACCAATGTGCAGATTGTACTGCTTATTGCCCAAGGGGTGCAAAACCGGGTGACGTTTTGGGCGCACTGAGAAAAATTACAATAGAAGAATATGCTCCTGTAAAGTTTTTGGCTAAACTTGTAAGCAAACCTGCAATGTGGCCGTTCGCTTTTCTCTTGCCAGTTGTTATACTCTTGATAGACTTAATGTTCAATGGCAAGTTACAATACCTTGCAGATCCTCAGGCTTTGGTTAACATGTCTATTAATGGTGAGCCTGAAAGTGCAGGAAAGATTGTTTTTGCAAAATTGTTTCCTACTGTCACTGGTATAGATATTTTCTTTATGACGGCGGCAATATTTGCTGTGGTTTGTTTTTGGATAGGCTTGTCGAGTTACTGGAAGGCTTTGAATTCAGAAAGATCTTATCCAGTTACGTTTAAAGGCAGTATTATAGGTTTGTTTGTTGGAGTTATTTGGGAGGCACTTACTTCTGTAAGATTTAAGCTTTGTAACACAATGAGTGTCAGGTCTACCACTCACTTGCTTGTTTTTTGGTCTTTTGTCGGATTAGCTCTTACAACTGCTACTGCTTCGGTATACGAGTGGGTTTTAAGATACCCTTCTCCATATCCTTTGTACGATCCTGTAAAAATACTTGGTAACGTTTCAGGTATAGCGCTGGTTATAGGATCGATTTGGATGATAAATACAAGATCTACCCTAAAGGTTGGGGCGAACTCTGGTTTTGATTGGCTTCTTCTAATTATTATAGCTGGTCTTGGTCTTACAGGAATGGGTGCAGAGATATTTAGACTCATGAATCTTGCAAGCGTTGCATACTGGACATATTTTATACATCTTACATTTGTAATGTTTTTGTTTATATATGCACCTTTTTTCAAGATTGCACACCTTGCCTACAGAACCCTTGCTCTGGCTTATACCAACTTAGCTAATCGCGGAGAGCCTAATGCCCTTAAGGGATAGTCTAGGAATGAGGTTTTTCAATGCCTAATATGGATGCTGTTGATAAAGTTGCTCTTGATAGAAGTTCTAAATTTAGATTTAGCTGTAATAAAGGTATAAGTTGTTGGAACCTTTGCTGCAGAGACGTAGATATACTTTTGACCCCGTACGATGTTTTAGAAATGAGGACTGCGCTTGGGCAGTCCTCAGGGGAGTTTTTAGAAAAAAATACCAAAGTTATTATTGATCCAAAAACTGCCATTCCAATGGTTCAAATTATGCTCAAACCTGATGAGCGATTATGTGTCTTTAGTTCGGATGAAGGTTGCGGCATGTATAAAAATAGGCCTCTCCTTTGCAGAACCTATCCTATTGGGATGGCTGCACTCAGGAAAAAAGGTGAGGCAAATCCAGAAGACGAATTTTTCTTTTTTATAAGGGAGAAATTTTGCAAAGGATTTTCACAGAACCAAGAATTTACTGTGGGGGAATGGCTGAAGGATCAAGGGGCTGATGACTTAATTGAAAAGAACAAGGATTGGCTTGAACTTATCCTTAGAAGAAATGTAATGGGAGTTGAGCCATTTAACGAAAAGGAAGCCTCTTTATACTTTATGGCCCTTTATGATTTGGATAAATTTAGAAAATTTGTTTTTGATACGAAGCTTTTAGACTATTTTGATTTGAGCGATGAGAGAATTAGTACTATGAAGGAAAGCGATGAAGAGCTTTTAAAATTCGGCATTGATTACCTATTTTTTATGTTTAAAATTAAAAAGGGTTTAGAGCCGAAAAAAGCTTAAACTTTCTTTATAAAGATCCGGGGAAACCCGGGTCTTTTCATTTGTAGCTACTTATAAGCTTTTTTATATCCAGAATCTTTATTTGCTTTTTTTCTAATTTTATAATTCCCCTTTGTTGTAACATATTTAGCGCTTTTGTAGTTGTCTGTCTGCTTGTTCCTACTACCTGAGCTATCTCTTCATGCGTTAAATTTAAAGGAATTTTTATGCCATCAAAATCGTCTATCCCCCATTTAAAAGAAGCTTTGTACAAGAAAGATGCAAGCCTCTTTGAAACATATTTGGAGCTTAGATTGTGTACGTTTTCTTCTGCTTCTCTCATGCGTTCAGCCAAGAGCCTCATTATTTTTAGAGAAATATTAAAGTCTTCTTTTATCAGATTATAAAAGTCTTCTCGCCTTAAAAAGCCTATTTCTATATCGGTTATAGCAACTGCATTGCAGGTTCTGTTTTTATCTAAAAGAACCTCAGCTAATCCTATAATCTCTTTTGGATTTCTTATGCAGCCAACCACAGATTCTCTTCCTTCATTGGAAATTCTTGATATTTTTACCCACCCAGATTCGATAATGAATACCCCCTGTGAGCTCTCTGCTGCAGAAAATACGGTAGATCCCTTTGGCAGTTTCATCTTAACTGCCTTTTCAAAAAGTTTAGACCATTCTTCTTCTGTAAATTCTTTAAGCTTTTTATCTAAAAGCAAGATGCTATCCAAATCCACCTCTTAATAATTTTATAAATATATTTTATTTAATAAGTATAGTGTAACATAGCTGACATTTTTTAGTAACAGATATGACTGACAAAGTGCTTATAAGAAATAATAATTTATATATCAAATATATTAATAAATAAGGAGGAATTATGCAAAATTATTCTGAGATTCAGGATTTTCTAATGAAAGAGTTTAGATTTATGCACCTGCCAATTGCAGTAAAATTTATTTTTAAAGATGAAGAATTACAAGATTTCAAGAAAAATGTAAAGGATTATTACGTGCCAAATAAGCCTCTTACCTTTTGTCAGGCAGAAATTGGGCCAAGAATGAAAGGGATTACAGTTCTGCAGGAAAAAGAAGCTTTGGGTTGTTCTAATGCAGCGTATGTATTTGGGTGGAAGGGTTTTGATGAGGCAGAGGTAAAGAGTCATTTAAAGTATGTAAGAGATATGAAACAGGCTGAAAAATTTCTTCTTTCTAAGCCACGATTAGAAGAAGGAAAATTAAAGGCGATTGTAGTTTCTCCTCTTGGAAAAACCTATTTTGACCCAGATGTCGTTCATTTCTATTGTGATAATATGCAAGCTTATCAACTTAGCGTGGGTTGGATGGCACTAAGAGATATTCATCCAATGAAACCGAATGTTACGATGAACTCTGCAGCTTGTGCTGGTAATGTTTATGTTTATAATACGAAACTTGCTTCAACACATCCCGCTTGCAGTGGTAGTTATAACTCTGGTAAGACTGAGAGAGGCGAGACTAACGTAGTAATTCCTGGCGAGGATATAGCAGATTTGGTTTCCTGGTTCAAGGAAAGAGTTGAAAAGTATGGGAGCCTTTCTATAGTAAAGCCCGGAGATGAATTTCCTGGTTCAGATGTTTGTAAAAATTGTCCATTAATAGTATTTAGAAAGGGAGAAGTTGCTAATTAGTTCTTTATCAAAATTTATAATATCTTAGAAAGGAGGCAA
>NZ_JBAGBW010000011.1 GCF_039822205.1 Thermodesulfobium sp. 4217-1 | reverse complement strand
AATAAAAAGATGTCAAATAGGGATATTAAATTCTTTATAATTAAGTTGTAAGGCAGTTACGAAGAAAGAGTTAATAGAAAAAATCGTTAGAAAAAATCTCTCAAGTTTATCCAAGGCTGACTTTTATCTGTCCGAATGCAGCCATATTTGAATCAATAATACACATGACTCCTATGATCGGGATATCGAAATCATATATCATCCTTTTGTATTTATCCAAAACTCTTTTTAGATCCTTAGAGGTTCTAACTTCATTTGCAATTCTTGTAGCGGCTGCATCTGAAAGTGCACAGTTGTTACTAATAACTATGGTTGCAGATGTTCTTCCAAAAGACAGAGAAGGACCGATTGTCGCAGAAGAAGTTGCAATCCCTATTGGCTCATTGATATCACCTATGTTTATCAGCAGCCTGTCCTTAAAAATCTCGTCGTCAGTATATACTCTTATTTTTATAGCACCCTTCTTGTAAAGGAATATATCCCCGCCATTTTCAACTATTATATCGTCGTAATTAAAAAGCCTCTCGCCAAGAATCTGAGCTATAGCTCCTGCCACACATGCCATAGGCCCAACCTTCATAATTTGTGAATATTTTTTCATAATTCTAACAACATAGGACTCATCTGAGGTATTTTCTAATGCGATCAAAGAATTTCTAAAGAATTTCTCTTTTTCAATATGTCTAATAATATCCTCTCTAAGTTGAGACACAATCCCCTGCGCTTCCAAAAATTTCTTTTTAGAGAGAATTAAAATCTTCGAATCTTCAATATTTACAAAGGTAGGCTCTAAATCGGTTTTTAAATCCTGTACATAGAACCTGCCCTGATAGTCTAAATACACAATCTTGTTTTACTTAGATATTAAATCTGACATGAAGTATGTCGCCATCTTTTACCATATATTCTTTGCCCTCCAGCCTTAAAAGACCCCTCTTCTTAGCTTCATTCATTGAACCAGAGTCTATAAAATCTTGATATGAAATAACTTCTGCGCGAATAAATCCTCTTGCAATATCGGAGTGTATTCTCCCTGCAGCCTCAAGGGCATTCGAACCCTTCCTTATCTGCCATGCCCTAACCTCATCCTTTCCTACGGTAAAAAAAGTCATATAGCCCAAGAGATCGTAACAGGCGCGAATAAATCTCGCCAAACCAAAATTTTCTAAACCATAACTCGATAATATTTCTCTTGCCTCATCTATCTCAAGCAATGACAGTTCTTCTTCTAACTTAGCAGAAAGAGCAAGCACCTGGGTGTTGCTTCCTAAGTATTTAGCAAAATCGTCTTCAATCTGAAGAGTATTGGATAGATCCTCCTCGCCAATATTCAACAATAGAAGAAAGGGTTTCAGTGTTAAAAAAGCATAATGTTTTAGACAGGCAAGATCTTCATCTGGCAGATCTATATCCCTAAAAAGTTTTCCATCTTCTAATATTGGCAGTACTTTTTTTAATATTTCTATTTCTCTCTCTTCCTGACTACTTTTTTTCAGACCTTTTGTGCCAGTTCTTATTCTTTTTTCAGCAATTGCAATATCCTCAATAATAAGTTCGTCCAAAAACTTTCTGATGTCTCTCTTTGGATCGATATCAGGATGTATATATGGATATAGCGAAACGTCAAAAGACCTTGCTACAAAGGAAATAACATCTGAATTTTTCAAGTCATTTATTAGAGAGGATTCTACTTTCTTTCTCATATCGAATGCGGACAGCTCTTTTATGGATATAAAAGCAGGAGTCTTTTTAAGTGGCTCGAAAATTTTACTCAGTATTTCAATCCTCTCATCAGGAACAGTTATCCTTCCCTCATTTTCAGACTTTAAGTTGTTCCCTCTTTTTAGAAGAAGATTTATTACTGTAGATTTACCAGAAAAAGGAAAGGCAGTTATTCCAACCAATTCATTTCACCTCATATTCAAGTGTAGATAATTCTTTATCGTTTACTAACAGGACAACCTCATACTTACCTTTTGGCCAACTTTTCCCTGGGTTTAGGGCTGCGTGAACAATCAATAACTCAGAAGCTTTATCTGCTACGTCAGAAACTTCAGAAAAGGTAGTCGGCTCTTGATCTATATATTGAAATTTTGCCACTATTTTATCTCCGACAGATGCATCAGTATATTTTACCCAGTAGTAAACAATAGGCCAGTCTTGTGGAAACTCAGTTAGTTTCTCAAAGTTGTTTGAGTCTTGACTGTTCGGAGCCATTTTAGATATTCCCTGATCGACAACTTTAAAGGCATATGCATTCGTAGAAAAAAGTAAAATACCAAGAAAAAAGGCAAGACAAGAAGTAAATATCACACTTTTTCTTGTTAATTTAAACAAACCGTAAGTCACATTGCCCTCCTTTTAAATTTGATATCAAAAATACAGGTTAATACAATCGGAGTTTAGTATCAGATCTCATCATCGTTTTGAGAAATCATCTTAATAAATTTTTGTGCAAGATAGGGTTCAAATTGAGTACCAGAACACCTGCTGATCTCAGCAAGCGCGTCATCTTGGCTCATCCCTTTCCTGTATGGCCTATCGGCAGTCATAGCCTCAAAAGAATCAGCAATAGAAACCAATGATGCAAGGAATGGAATTTCATCGCTCTTAAGACCGTATGGATAGCCTTTTCCATCATATCTTTCATGATGATACAAGATGATCTCTAAAAGTCCCGGCATAAGCTCTTCTTTTATAGATTTTAATATATTATATCCGACTATAGGATGCGATTGCATTAGTATATACTCTGTCTGGGTTAGTTTGCCTGGTTTTTTGAGCACGCTATCGGGGATTCCAACCTTGCCGATATCGTGTAGAAGAGCGCCAAAACCAAGGACATCTATATCTTTTTTGTCAAGCTTCAAATATTTCCCAAATTTCACCGAAAACGCGCTAACTCTTTTTGAGTGTTTCGCAGAAAATGGATCTCTTGCGTCTAATGATTGCGCAATGCTCTCAAGAGCTTCTTTATAAAGATCTTTTGAGTGTTGGATAGAATAAGTAATTCCTATTTTCTGGTTTAGCATATTATTTAAATTCATAAAGAATTCAGAGTGTATTATCCTCATATCAAAAGGCCTTATATAAATAATAATGTTGGCGAATGGTTTTGAGTATAGAGCTAAAGGCATTATTGCTATCTTTACAGCATCACATGGAAGGTTTGGGCAACTTATTTTTTTAACAGGTAAAATTTTAAATTTATCAAATGGCGTAGAATAGATACAAGACTCTGATAAGTCGTTATAAGACGTTCCATCATTAAGATAAACGCATCTTGCGTCTGATACAAAACTCAAATTGTCAACAAGAAAGTTAATCGCTAAATTAATTGTATCCTCAATAGTCTCCATTCCAGATAGTTTTATTGAGATGTCCCTAAAATAAAAATTCATTTCGGTAGAGTCTTCAAGCCTTTCTTCCCTTTCCACCCTGGATAAATATAAAGAAAGCATATCAGACACCCTTATCAAGAATTCTCTTTGCTCAGACTGAAATACAAATGGCTTGTTAAACAACAATAAGATAGCTCCAATAGGCATCTCTTTTGAATTTAAAGGAGAACAAATTACAGAGTAATAGCCATTTTTTAGTATCTCGTCTGAGTATTTCAATACAGGATTGGTTCTTAAATCAAAGACAACTGAAACCTTTTTGTCCAGAAATACCTGTCCAACCCAAAAGTTTAATATTTCCAGCCTATTGAGCATCGAAGAAAGATTGTCATCAATATCTCCCACCAAATTATCTATCACTAAATTTTGGCCGCACGAGTCCAATAGATACAACATTGCAACGCTTGCCCCTGTCAATTCTTTTATTTGGCTAATAGCCCTATCAGTAACCTCATCCTTTGAATCAAAACTATTGATATAAGATGCTACCTTCATCAAAACAGAGTTGTTTTGAGCTACGAATCTACTGTCTTCCTCTGTGGCTTTTAGTTGCTGTTGAGTAGCATAAAATTCATCAAGCATAATCTGGAGCGAGAAAGAGAGCCTTGCAATCTCATCCCTGCCTTCAAAAATTGTAAAAGCCTCGCCTGATATTGGATTTTTTGAAATCCTTTCAGCCTCACTTGTCAATTTTTCCAATGAAGCCGATAAGTATTTGCCTACAAACAAACCAAAATATCCGGCCAAAAGGAGCAATATAAGCATAGGAAACAGGGAATTCAAGATTAACCTTTCGATTTTATCGGCTATTTCATAATCAGGATATCCGCCAATAATAAAAAAGGGAGTGTGTGCAATGTCTCTTGAGAACATTGTAAATTGAGAGCCATCGATCTTGGTTTTAAAAAACTTTTTGTCAAAGAAGTTTTCTCCAGAAAAGTTGAATTGGGTAGGGTGATTAAGGCTTATAGAATCCCTATCCCCTGAGACAATAAAGAACTTAAATGGCGCGCTAATGCCCTTGTTTATTTCATCGGATAAATAATCAAACCATTTAAAGGATATAGCAGTTATTATAAAGCCCTCAATATTGCCTCCTTGTGTAAATATCGGATATGCCGCGATAACCATATTCTCAGAATCATATTGCACAGGGCCAAACATAACGAATGATTTTTTTTCTGAAACGTTTTTGAAGTAAGGTCTCTCTGCAATATTCTCGTGGTGCAGTATTACTCCGTTTTCTTTATTTAGAGCAAAAACCACATTTCCCTTTGTGTCTGAAACCAAAATTGAATCAAAAGCCTGGTTATTTGTCAAAAATTGCTCCAGGCTATCATAGGAACCCTTGTCAAGATTCATCTTGCCCAAATTCAAGCTTAGATTGCTCATAGGAAGCAAGATATTGTTTGAAACTTTAGAATTTATAAAATTCGATTCAATCTCCAAAACACTGTTAAAGTTGGTGTCCATAAATTCTCTGTATCCGAGTGCTTGATCGTATGCCATAAAGACGATATTTAAGAAGATCATAAAAAAAGATATCGCAACAAAAACAAGGCTCATCTTTTTATAAAGCTTGAGCCCTGCCCAAAAGTGCTTTAAATAGTTCAAAAACATCTTAAATTTTTCAATCAATAACAATAAATCTGTTCACTGTCCTTAAAAACTAAGCAAGAAATTTTTCATAAACAATTTTTGATCTCCAATAAAAATATTTAAAGCATGCTTGATGCAACTTCTACACCAGATTCTTTAAATATACCATAACGTTTGAAAATATTTTCAAGTGCACTTAAAAGATAAAGAATATTATATGGTCTCGCAGACTCAGCCATAGTGCCAAACCTAGCAATCTTTCCCTTTAGCTGAGCAATTCCAAGAGCTATTTCTATGCCAAATTCCTCGAGAAGTATTTTCCTCAGTTTCACATCCTCAATTTCTGTTGGCAAGTAAACAGCAGTAACCACTGGATTTTGGATATTCCTCTCTGCAACAAATTTGAATCCCATAGCCTCAAGCCCTTTTTGGAGAGCTAAACCCATTTTTCTGTGTCTTTCGAATCTACTTATCAGGCCCTCTTCAATGATAAGATCGAATCCCTTGTTACAAGCATAAAAAAGACTTACAGGCGGCGTGTGATGGTAAACCCTCTCTTGCCAATACTTTTTTATGAGTCTAAGGTCAAGATAATAGTTTCTTGGTTTAAGAGTGTCCAAAACTGCCTCTGCTTTTGGACCGAAGCTAATAGGCGCCACGCCCGGGGGGCAGCCCAGACACTTTTGTGAACCACTATAAACTATATCAATGCCCAAATCGTCTACAGAAACGTTTACCCCTGCCAAAGAAGCAACGGTATCGACCAGTGTCAAGACGCCATATTTCTTACATATTTTCATAATATCTTCAAGAGGCTGAAGCACCCCTGTAGATGTTTCAGCATGTACGCATGCAAAAATTTTAGGCGAAAACCCCTTTATGGCCATCTCCACGTCATTGGGATCAAGGGCCTTCCCATCAGGAGCGCTAACCACCTTCACATCACAACCAATTCTCTCTGCAATAATTCTTATCCTATCTCCAAAATGTCCAATTACCCCTACAAGGACTTTTTCTCCAGGATCGAGAAAATTGATTAAGGCTGCCTCCATGCCAGAACTCCCTGTACCAGGCAAAAGCATGCATGGATTTTCTGTTTGAAATATAGTCTTAAGCTGACCCTGCAATTGATCGAGCAATACAAAAAAACTCGGATCCACATGGCTAATAATTGGCTTAGCCATAGCCAAAAGAACCTCTGGATGAACCTCAGACGGACCTGGGCACATTAATATAACTTTCTTGTTATTCATTGTTCATTCCTCCTTAGTCAAATAAAGTTATATCTTTCCCTTTAATTTTAAGCTTATTTGCCCCCTTTTGTATATCCAAATTCACAGAATTTTCTGAAATATCTTTGTCAAAACTTGTTTTATTTTTAGAAATTTCCCACAATTTAAAGATTTCGTTCGGAGAGGTAGAGTCATAAACGCTCTTATCATACCTAATCTTCTTCGCTCTTGGAAACCTTAGTGCGAATCCACTCCCAACAGGTAAGCCTTTTATAGAATTTTCATCAAACTCTCTTCTCCCAACGGTATGCACTGGGCTAACGGTGATTTCGTCAGCCTCAACCTCAACCACTATCTTTGGCTCTACCCAGAAATCAGGATTTATCTCTGAAAAATAATTTTTAGGCATCGAACTTGTCTTTGTTTCTTCAAGATTTCCAAGAAGTTCGACCCATTCTTCTTCTGTAAATCCTGATCCCAGCTTTGCTATTGTTTCAAAGCATTCTTTTTCTGGATCGTATAAGCCTATCAACAGCGATCCTATGCCCAGCTTGTTCCTTTGGCCTTTGCCATAAAAATATCCCATAACAACAGCGTCTATGGTGTCAGAGAGTATTGATTGCTTCATAGATCTCTTGAGCTTTACCCAATTAAAATTTCTCGCGCCCGCCTGATATACGCCCTCTAATCTTTTTATCATTATTCCTTCCATACCATCTGCCACATATTTGTCAAACAAGCTCTTTAGCATCTCAGGGTTGTCTACTTCATAAGAGTCAGATATTACAATTGTATCGTTTTTATTTATCGTATCCTTTAAGATCCTTTTCCTTTCGAATAATGGATGCGATGTAATATCGACATCGTCTTTATAAAGCAAATCGAATATTTCCAATCTTAGCGGAAATTTTGCAGCCACTTTCAAAATATTGTGCTTTCTTTTCCTTTGGACAGTTACCTGGAAAGGCATAAAATGAAGTGTCACTGGATCGAAACTAATCGCCTCTCCTTCAAAAATACAGTTCTTTGCATTACAATAATTTAGAACAGATTCTACAATCTCAGGAAACATCCTGGTATTATCTTCAAGATTTCTTGAGTAAATCTTAACCTTGTCGCCAATTTTGTGTACCTGACACCTGAAACCATCAAATTTTGGCTCCACGATACATCTGCCCAGCTTATTGAATACTTCTTCTGGGCTCGACATTCTCTCTGCCAAAGCCATCCTAATAGGATTAGCAACTATTGCGTGTATAGAATCAAGGGCCTTTTCTCCACTGGCAAAAAATATGTATGCCACATAACCAAGATCAGAAGTGAGGTTGTAACATTTCTCAATCTTTGGTTTCAAGGCCTTGCTTCTAACCTTGGCAAAAGAGAGGGCCTCAATCACGGTAGCGTCCTGAGCGCCCAATCTAAGTCTGCCAAGTATTATTCTAACAAGATAAAGGGCTTCAAGAGGGGTAGCCTTATCAAAAATAGCAGTCAAGAGCTCTATCTTTTTGTCCTGGGAATTTGGGCCTGAAACAATAGCCAGAGCCCTAAGATAATAGAACACCTCGTAAAGGCTTAAGCTACTAACTTTTTCCTTTACAACCTTACTAGCCACCAATCCAAGATCCCCTAAGCCCCTATACATATCCTCAATTTCAACCTTGAAACCACCGTAAATCCTTAACAAGGACTCGATAATAAATTTTTCACCAATTCCAAAATCAATAGTATCAAAAGATGGGCCAGTTCTTCCAGACAACAGGTAAATAGCCATCTTGATATCTTCTGGAGCTATTGTTTCAAAATATGCTGCAAGAATTTCCATCATCTTTAATCTTGAACTCTCTTTTTCAAGCCTTTCAAAGACTAAAGCCAGATTGTTGAAGCTAGAACTCACAGAACCCTTATCCCTTAGGTTCTCAAGATTACCAAAGATATTTTGATCAATATAAATTTTTTGATCGTTATTTTTTTCTATCATGAATTGAGTTCTCTATTATTTATTTTAGCTCCCTCACACAAAATTAAATATTTTTTAGGCGTTAGATTCCTTAATCACCTTGTCAGCTATAATTGTAGGAGCTTCTTCAAAGTGATCAAACCTGGTCACAAAAGATCCTCTTCCCTGAGTTATAGACCTTAGATCCATAGCATAGCTAACAATTTCACTTTGAGGAACGTAAGCCTTTATAAGAGTTTCGGAATCGTTAATAGAGTCCATTCCTTGAATCCTGCCTCTTTTGGAATTCAAGTCTCCCATTACATCGCCTGTAAAATCCTTGGGAACAGTAACTTCAATATAGTTAATCGGTTCGAGCAATACTGGTCTTGCCTTTTCCATAGCCTTCTTAAATGCAAGGTGCGCAGCCATCTTAAAGGACAGCTCATTGGAGTCTACATCGTGATAAGATCCGTCTATCAAGGTTGCCTTGAGGCCCACCACAGGATATCCTGCCAGATGTCCGCTATTTAAAACTTCACGCAAACCCTTTTCTACAGCAGGAACATATTGCTTTGGAACAACCCCGCCAACAATTTGACTCTCAAATATAAATTCTTCCTCATATCCAATAGGGTCGAATTTAACTACAACATGACCATATTGACCATGACCGCCAGTTTGTTTTTTGTGCTTGCCCTCTGCCTCTACAGAAAGCTTGATAGATTCTCTATAAGCAACCCTTGGCTTTACAAGGCTGCCCTCGGCTTTAAACCTTCTTTTGACTTTTTCCATGAGAACGTCCATCTGAATATCCCCTAAACCACCAAGCAAAAATTCACCTGTCTCTGGACTCTTGCCATAGAACATAGATGGGTCTTCTTCGATGAACTTTATAATAGCAGAACCCAATTTATCTTCATCACCTTTTACCTTAGGGTAGACTCCCATATAAAAAGATGGTTTTGGAAATTCTATTTTTTTAGGTTCATATTTTATCTTTGATCTTGAAAGAGTATCATTAGTGGTAGAAATTTGAAGTTTTGAAAAGGTTATTATATCACCGCAGCCAGCTTCTTTGGTGATGCTTGGTTCTTTTCCGAAAGGAAAGCTTACTGCTGCTATCCTTTCTTCCTGTTGTTTTGTTATGTTGTACAAAACTGGGTCGGCTTTGTATGAGCCATTTAATATTCTTGCGAAGCTAAGCTTCCCGACAAATGGGTCGAGAACAGTTTTGAAAACTTGTATTATTGGCTCAGAATCATCTCCAATCTGAAATGTCTTTTCACCATCCTCAGAATAGAGCTCCAGATTTTCCCTTTCACTGTAATCAGGAAAATAGTAGCCAAATGCCCTGACCAATTGCGCTATACCATAACCCTTAACAGAAGAAATAGGCAATACTAAAGCTGTTTTTCCTTGTTTTACAGCATTTTTCAAACTTGAAACAATTTCTTCTTCGCTTAGTGCTTCGCCTGCAAGATATTTTTCTAATATAGCGTCATCGCCTTCTGCTGCAGACTCTTTTAATCTCTCTTGTTCCTCTTCTATTTTCGATTCCAACTCTTCTGGATACGCATCTTCAATGTGAAACTTGAATTCACCATCAAAGACGATGCTCTTCTTACTCATTACGTGAACCATTCCCTTAAATTCACCCGCATTGCCAAAAGGCAGATACATACAAGCTATGTTAAAACCTAAAGACTTCGATCTGAGAGCGTCAAGAGCGTTAAAAAAGTCAGATCCATCTTTGTCCATTTTGTTCACAACTACCATAAAGGGTTTTGGGTTCATCTTTAACCTTTTTAAGATCTTCTCAATTCCCACCTCAAGGCCGCTCGTAGCGTTTAGCACCAGGACTAAACCGTCAGAAACACTTTCTGCTGCTATTACATCGCTTTCAAAATCAAAAAAACCCGGAGTGTCAATAATATTATATTTTGTGTTTTCTTCTTCAAAACTCACCACGGAAAGAGCAAGAGTCATTTTTCTTCTTATTTCTTCAGCATCATAATCAGTAATAGTATTCCCTGAATCCACAGATCCTAATCTTGAAATCTTCTTTGCATGAAACAAAAGTGCCTCAGTTAATGATGTTTTTCCTGCCCCAACATGAGAGGCCAAACTGATTGCTTTGATAGTTTTCCCCATATTACCATCCCTTTCAAAATTTTATTAAATAAATTTAATTTCTTTTTAGAAAAATCTTGAAATTTTAACCAACAGTAAAAAGTAAAAATGTCTAAAACTAAAAAACATTAATGCAGTTTATCAAAACAAAAATCTCCACCTTCAGCATACTTATAAATTCCCCAAAGAGTCAAATGAGGAAAATATGGCCATGATAATTCGCTCTCAAAGAGCCTCGCACTTCCGCCTGTCAAGACAACAGTAAACTCATCAAATTTTTCCTGCCAGGATCTTACGATACCCTGTAATCCATAAGCTATAGAATAAAATACGCCATTATTTAGCGCATCAAAGGTGTTTTTTGCAGGAACGTTCTCATGATTTTTGTCGATATCAACTAATGGCAGTTGAGGCAGAGAAAAAGTTAACGACTTACAGATAGATTCAACTCCAGGCAAAATATAACCGCCCTTATATACGTTATTTTTTACAAGATCTATTGTAATGGCGGTCCCCATGTCCACAACGCATACGCTGCCTTCATAAAAGAGCGAAGCTCCTATAGAGTGCAGTAACCTATCAACCCCAATCATGCTTATATCGTATTCAATTCTTATTATCGATCCAAGGTCTTTTGGCTCTATAATTTGCGTAGAGAATGAACGGGATTCTAAAAATGACTTTATATGTTTTATGGGAAGTAAGTTTACCGAAGAAATAAAACACCTTGTCGCCCTATCAATCTTGTTTTCCTCCAGCCAATTGTCAAGAGCATAGTAATTTAATCTGCCTTCGAAAAATATTTCATTCAATTTAAAAACGCCATAATGCTTCATACAGGAGTCCTCAAAATATGAGCACTTAAGCCTGGAGTTTCCCAGATCAAAAGCAAGAACAGAAAAACTTTTAGAATTTATTATGGAATTATCATTAGATTTTTTTATATCAGTACTCACAAAATATCAGTCGCCTCTTCTAAAGCTTAGTTTGTATGCGTGCAGCAAGGTCATCAAATAAGATATTGTTGATTCAGCTCCCATATTCTTGTTAACCCCCTGAGGCTCCAATCCATCATAGCAGCCGCCAGTTCCAACTCTTGCAACTGGACAAAAAGAATCATTTTCTCCCAAGAACCATTTTAGAGCTTTCATTGCAGTATCATAGAAAAATTTGTCACCAGTTTGAAAATATGCATCGACACAGGCACACGAAATGCCAGAAAGCTCGATTGGCTGCTGGTCAAATTGAGCCTTTTGACCATCTCTTTCATACCACCCTCTGTTTCCTACAATGCTAAGAAATTGTGTTTCTGGATTCGTCTGGACTTCAATCAGCCACCTTAAACTCTTAATGCCCAGGTCAACCATCTCATCGTTTCCAAGCTGTTGGCCTGCTCTTATCAAGGCTTGTGACTGTCTTGCGTTATCATAAGTCAATATATTTTCTGAAAAAACCCAGTCATCAGAAATATTATTTCTATAAAGGTTCATTAATTTCTCAGAGAGATCTATCATTATATCCTTTATTTCCTTTGCTCCCGGGTATGTTCTAACAAACTTGTCACATGCAATGATAGAAAAGCTAATTCCTCTTGTAGATGCAAAATCTCCTACAAGCTTTATACCTTTTTCGAAGATGGTCGCACAAATAGGGGTAAATTCCGGAAGCGCGGGCCACTGTATCGCTGTAGCCAATGATAGAAGCGTTCTTGCATGGGCATCTTCGCTAAAGTCATCGAGCCACGTCCTGTCATAAGTTAAAAAGTTCAAAAATCTACCCGTTTTTTCGTCAAATGCGTTGTGAATAAATGATAAGAATCTATATAAGAGATAGAGCACGCTCTGATCTTTAAAGAGTTCATAATACAAAATAAGCGCCATAAATGCCCTGGCATTGTCATCAACGCAATAGCCGTGATTTCTATTTGGCATATTGTAAAGTGCATGCTGCATTATACCGGTTTCATCAGTTAAAAGTTTTAGGTGAGAAAGGTGAACAGAAGGTAGCTTTAAATGAATATCATCTTTTTCAATGATATTCTTCTTTGAAATATAAACAAAGTTCTTCTCTTTTGAATAAGTTTTAATTGCATCATCGAAAAGTTCAATGTACCCCTTTGAAACGTTTTTCCAAATCATCTTCCTGCCAAAGTCATAAGCGTTTTTCCTCAACCTATTCCTATAGGGCAGATCGGTTAAGAGTCTCCTTAGGCCTTGAGAGAGGGCTTCGCTATCTCGGAATGGCACCATAATGCCCCTTTCATCTTGAAGCATCTCTTGGGCATACCAATAAGGAGTTGAGATAATAGCCTTCCCAGCGGCTATAGCATAGGTCAGGGTTCCTGATACTATCTGCTCTATAGATAAATAAGGAGTAAGATATATATCTGCCATAATCAAAAAGTTCATTAATTCCTCAAAAGATACATATCTGTCAATAAAGATTACATTATCGGCGATCCCTTCATCATAAGCCATTTTTTGTAAACCAATTCGATAGCTTTCGCCGTAGAGCCTTTTCACTTCAGGGTGTGTAGCCCCAAGAACGACATAGACTGCACTGGGATAGTCATTGTGAACTTTACTCAGAGCTTCTATTCCATACTCGATACCCTTGCTTGGACCTAAGAGTCCAAAGGTCAATATAACGGTTTTGCCTTCCAGGTTTAGCATATCCTTGTAGTATGATGGATCCATGAATGGAAGGTCGGGAGCTCCATGATAAATCATAGATATCTTTTCAGAGGGGATCCTATAAACTTTTTCCAATATTTCTTGGGCTTTTTGAGCGCAAACAATTATTCTCGAGGAAATGTCGCAAATTTCTTCTAAAACCCTTTTCTGATCTTCAACAGGTTCTTCTAAAACAGTGTGCAGAGTTGTCACAACTGGTTTTTTTAAGTTCTTCAAAAAGTCTAAGATATAAGATCCATGTTCCCCGCCATATATACCAAATTCGTGTTGAAGGCTCACCACATTAACGTTTGAGATATTTATAAACTCTGCAGCCTTTATGTAATCAATCTTGATTTTTTCCCTAATGTCGAAGAAAACCTCTCTTGGATAAGAGTAAGCGCCATTCGACATAGCAACTACTCTGACAGATCTACTCTCGAAAGCGTCTTCTGGATACCATTTGGCAACAGAAGTAGCTATATCATTTGTAAATGTAGCAATGCCGCAAAGTCTTGGAACGTAAGTGCCTACAAATGCAACATTAAAATCTGGAGTTATCCCTTTCACAGTACCTCTCATAACGAGTAAAAGGTCCTTCCTATTCTTTGATCCTCTTTAATGAAATCCAGTATATCGTCAATGGTAGAAAAGGCTACACAGGTTGTCGTATCAGCTCCTCCATAATAAAGCATTATCTCTCTGGTATTTTCGTTGCAAATAGCCCCGCATGGGAAACAAACGCCAGGAACATCTCCGATAAGCTCGTATGGAGTCTCGGGAGCAAGCACCCACCTATTCGTCCTATAGATAAGTTTGGTAGGATCGTCAAGATCAAATAAGGCCATTCCTACCCTATAAAGAGAGCCAGAGGCAGTAGTCCTTACACCATGATATATAAGCAACCATCCTTCAGGAGTTTCAATTGGCGGAGGCCCCATACCAACCCTTGTGCAGTCCCACCAACCCTCACGAACGGGTATTATACAGGTATGATCGCCATAGTGTTTTAAATCAGGCGTAAAAGAAAGCCATATTTCAGCCCTTCCCCTCGCATAAGGTCTATGAATTAGAGCCCATCTGCCATTAAATCTTTTTGGATAAAAGGCACCATCTTTGTTGTCTGGATAGAAAAGGTTCCCATGCCTGCATACCCTTTCAAAATCCCTTGTAGTAACAAGAGAAAGTTGAGGACCTCCCGGAGCAAAAGAGACATAAGTAAGATAATGTTGATCAAATTCCTCCATATAGGTTATCCGTGGATCTTCTAAGCCCCACAATTGTTCTCCCATCTGAGGTTCGTGGATCATAAAGGGTTTATTGTCAATTTTCCAATTGTTAATGCCGTCATCGCTAAAAGCTCTTATAAGATATGAGAAACCTCTTTGTTCCTCTACCCTAAGAACAAGGAGAACCTTGTTTTCAAATTTTGTAGCAGCTGGATTAAAAACAGTATGTGCCTCACAAGTCACGTCTTCAGCAGTGATAATAGGATTACCTTCGTATCTTTTAAAAAGAGCATGAGTACCCATAATTCACCCCATCTTTGTTTAAATATTATAAAATTAATTAATTCTATCATATATAGGGTTAAGAGTTCATATTTTCAACAAACAGTTGGGGAGTATAAAAATGATAAAAATTAAAAATGTTTATGAAGGACATTCAGAAAGTGATGGATTTAGAATACTTGTTGATAGATTTTGGCCAAGGGCTGTTTCAAAAGAAAAGGCATCAATAGATTTATGGCTAAAAGAAATTGCCCCAGCAAACGATCTTAGAAAATGGTATTCGCACGATCCAAAAAAGTGGGAAGAATTCAAAAGTAAATATTTCACTGAATTACAAGAAAAAGAAGAGATTATAGAAAAAATTAGGGAACTTGAAAAAGAATCTAACTTAACTCTTGTATATTCTTCAAAAAGCCCCCTCAATAATGCAGCAGCTCTCTTAGAATATCTGAAAGTTAATTCTTGAAATAAACTTAAAAAATCTATATTTAAAGCTTTTATTTGCGAATTATACAGACCGACCAGTCGGTTTACAAATAATAAATATATTGTTATCATACTAATATGAAGACAAGAAAATCTTCCAATACAAAAAATAAGATATTGAAAAGCGCCCTATCACTCTTTTCAAACAAAGGATATCACTCTACCAACGTTGACGAAATAGTCGAAAACGCAAACACATCTAAAGGAGCCTTTTACTTTCACTTCCCTGGCAAAAGAGATCTGGTAATAAAATTGGTAGAAGAACTCAGCGATCAACTTATTAAAAAAATAGAAAACAAATGCAAAGGAGGATCCTTCGAAGAAATATTTAAATCTTCACTCAGAGAAGGATTTAGAATACTCGAAAAATATCGTGAACTAACAAAATTCGTTTTTATTGAAACCATTAGTCTTGGACCGCAATTTGAAGAACAAAGATTTTCCCTTAGAAAAAAATTAGAGAAACTGTTCGACAACATGCTTTCCAAAAGAGAGATGGAGGAAAGTGAAAGATACATTGTCATAACTATTCTTGTTGGTTCAATAATAGAATTTGTCATCGATTCAATCGTAAATGACAAGCCTCTTACAGAGCTCTCAGATGAACTTATTAATAAGTTGTTAAAATTGGCAAAAGATAATTAATTAAAATTATTAGGAGGATAAAAATGAAATTAACAGTTGCGCACAGCCCAGACCCAGATGATGCATTTATGTTTTATGCATGGACTCATGGGAAAATTTCGTCAAATTATGAATTGGAAGAAACCCTGTCAGACATAGAAACCCTAAACAAAGAGGCAAAAAATGGCAAGTATCACATTAGTGCAATCTCTTATCATGCTCTGCCATACGTTACGGACAAATATGATCTTATGAGCGTGGGTTCGAGTGTAGGAGACAAATACGGTCCAATACTCATTTCCAAAAAGCCCTTATCAACTCTTGAGAACAAGGTAATTGCTCTCCCTGGAGAGCTAACCACAGCGACCTTAGTCTTTCGCATATATTCACAAAATCACAAAGAGGTATTCGTTCCTTTTGATCAGATAATGGAAAAAGTTATGAATTCAGAGGTGGATGCAGGATTGCTAATTCACGAGGGGCAGCTCTCTTACAAAAATATGGGCTTAGAAAAGGTGGTAGACCTTGGAGAGTGGTGGTATGAAAAACACAGCTTGCCCCTTCCTTTAGGTGGAAACATACTTCACAAAAGTTTGAAAAAAGAGAGCCGCGAAATAAATAATCTATTAAGAGAATCTATCAAATGGGGCAAATCAAATCTTGACGAAGCTCTTGGTCACGCTATGAAGTACGGCAGAGACTTAGATCTTGAAATGGGTGAAAAATTCGTAAACATGTATGTCAATGACTTTACGATAAAATTTCAGGAGAGCTTATATAAATCTTTAAATGTACTGTACAAACTTGCATATGAAAAATCTCTAATTCCATCTATCCCGAACATACCAGAGGACATATTAAATGAATAGTTCAGCAATAAAAGAACTTCTAAACAAGCCGATAGACCTTTTCAACGAGGCAAACAAAAAGAAGTCT
The DNA here is from genome assembly GCF_039822205.1 of Thermodesulfobium sp. 4217-1. Classification (NCBI taxonomy): domain Bacteria; kingdom Pseudomonadati; phylum Thermodesulfobiota; class Thermodesulfobiia; order Thermodesulfobiales; family Thermodesulfobiaceae; genus Thermodesulfobium; species Thermodesulfobium fumaratoxidans. The sequence goes on along the minus strand of NZ_JBAGBW010000011.1, from coordinate 48,924 downwards.
TCCTTGTTTGGCAAAAACGTTTTCTTTGCAAAAAATATTCATTTAAATCTTACCAACATTTGCGTTGAAAAATGTGGGTTTTGTCCATTTGCAAGGAACAAAAATGACTTGGATGTCTATAAACTTACCCCCGAACTCGTTGCCTCAAAACTCGCAAATCTACAATGGCTAAGCGAAGTTCACATTACTTCTGGCCTAAATCCAGATCTAAAATGGAGCGAGGTCCTTCAAATTTTGGATTCTATTAAAAAGACATTGCCTCACGTTACAATAAAATCTCTAACAGCAGTTGAAATTGAATTTTATGCAAAAGAAGAGGATATGTCGATTGAAGAAATAATTGAAGATCTATTAAAGCACGGGAGCGTATCTCTCACTGGTGGCGGAGCCGAAATATTAAAAAACGATATGAGAACAAAGCTCCTTACAAAGAAGACATCTCCTGAAATGTGGCTAAAAATTCATGAAGCCGCCCACAAGCTCGGTCTAAAGTCAAACGCCACAATGCTATATGGTCACTTTGAGACATTTGACGACATATTAGATCACCTTAACTTGATAGAAAACTTACAACAAAAAACTGCTGGATTCCAGGCATTCATCCCGTTAAAATTTCAACCTTTAAATACCAAATTTCAACATCTGAGCCCAGCAACGAGCATTAAAACTCTTCAAACCATCGCAATATCTCGTTTGGTTCTATCTATCCCACACATAAAGGCATATTGGCCCTCCATAGGACAAGACTGCTCGCTTATGGCCCTTTGGGCTGGGGCAGACGACCTTGAAGGGACTCTGGTAGACGAAAAGATTATGCACGAAGGCGGCTCGCCAGAGCCAGGCGGGCTTTCAGATGAAAGTCTAAAAAAAATGATCAATGATATTGGCTTAGTGCCATACGAAAGAAATTCTCTCTACGAAAAAATGCAATAAATTATCTTACGATATCAGGAAAAAATAAATGGGAGACATAATGGCAAATAATAATGAACTTTTAAGGTTTGGTTTAATTAAATTTCATAATTTTTTACCAATTAGGCTTGGTTTTGAAAAAATTGGATACAAGCTTTTCCTGTCAGATCCAGCCACGTTAAACGATATGCTGGTAAAAAATGAGCTTGATGTTGCAACCATTTCTTCCGCGACATGGATTAAAAATCAGGATTTGTTAAGGCCAATTTTGCCCTTCGGGCTGTCATGCTATGGGCCAGTATTGAGCACATTTCTCGTTTCAAATGAACCAATAGAGAAGCTTGACAAAAAAATAATTAGATTATCAAATACCTCAAACACTATTAATAATATAGTAATGTGCATCATTAGAAAATTTTATAACATCGAGCCGATATTCTCAAAAGGTGAAAACAATTTCTCTGCAGAAATAATTATAGGAGATGAAGCCTTAAGTTTTATGGAGAAAAAAAGCGACAGATTTGTTTATGACGTATCTGAGCTATGGAAAAAACACACAAATTTGCCAACTGTTTTTTCTCTGCTCGCAGCAAGAAAGGATATCAAAAACGATCTGTTATTGGATTTCATAAGGACCTATTCGCTGGCAGTAAGATATGCTGAGGATGAAAATAATAATTTGAACTGGAATTATAAAAACACTTCTTCTAAAGAATACTACACAAATATGTCATATATCCTTGACACAGACGATTTAAAAGGATTATTTGAACTTGAAAGGTTAATAAAAAACTAAATTTAATTATTGAAACGCTGCGTGTCTAATAAACTCTTAACAGATTATTTGTTACAATAAGGCACTTAAATAATTTTGTATTTTCAAGAGGTGTTTATGATAAAAAAGAGAGTAAATATAAATGAAGCAAAGAAACTTTTTGACTTGCCATTATTTGAACTTGCAAAGTTGGCCGATCAAACAAGGGCAGAATTTGGACTCAAAAAGGTAACCTATATCATAGATAGAAACATAAATTACAGTAACGTTTGCACGTCCAATTGTAAATTTTGTTATTTCAGTGTGCCAGTAGAAAGCAAAAACCCCATTAGGCTATCTAAGGAAGAAATATATAAGCGAGTAGATGAGGCAGTAGCGCTCAAAGCAACGCAAATTATGCTACAGGGCGGTCTCGATCCAGAGTTTAGACTTAAAGATATAGAAGAAATATTTAAGCATATTAAAGAAAAATATCCTAAAATAGTGCTCCATTCGTTATCTGCTGCAGAGATAGATCACTTTTCAAAAATTGAGAGAATCTCTTATAAGGAAGTAATAGAAATATTAAAAGAGGCGGGTTTGCAGGGGCTTCCTGGAGCAGGAGCAGAAATATTGGTAGATAAAATTAGAGAATCCATTAGCCCAAAAAAGATCTCATCCGCCACATGGATACATATTCACAGAATTGCACACTATTCAGGCTTGATGAGCACAGCTACTATGGTAATAGGTTTTGGAGAAACAATTGACGATAGGTTGGAACACTTTAAAAAGGTAAGAGACCTGCAAGACGAAACAGGCGGTTTTATAGCCTTTATTCCATGGATATTCAAATCAAAAAGCAATAAAATTTGGGAAAATAAAATAGATTATTTAAAAACAGTTGCCCTATCAAGGATATTTTTTGACAACATACCCAATATAGGCGCATCCTGGCTCACAGTAGGAAAGGATGTAGCACCAGTGGCACTTCTCTGTGGTGCAAATGATATGGGCTCTGTGATGCTTGAAGAAAACGTGGTAGCATCAGCAATAGAGAAAATTCATAGACCTCAGAGTACAGAAGAGCTTGAGAGCCTTATAAGATCTGCTGGATTTGAAAGCTCCGAGAGGGATGCCTTTTACAATTTCATAAGCGATAAGGGTCTATAAACCCTCTTCACAGTGCCTTTCTGCTATTTTTTAAACATTTTCCCACAAGATCCTCTACCCTTGCAATCCCTGTACAAACTACGCTGTCAGCGCCACCCCACCAAAGCCTAATGAAGTCGCCCTCTTTCAGTGCAGCAGCACAAAATACCACATTGGGAACATATCCAACCCTTTCCCAATCGTCTTCTGGTTCGAGAATCCACTCGTCAGATATGCCTATAATTTTAGAAGGGTCATTTAGATCGTGCAAGGCTACTCCCAGCCTATACACAGAGCCGCTCATGGTCGTATAAACGCCATGAGTAATGCTAAGCCATCCCTCTTTAGTTTTGATAGGTGGAGAGCCTGGCCCAACCTTTAGCTCGTCCCAATGATAAGATTTTGGTTTTATCAATATATCTGATCTCCCCCAATGCACCAGATCATTTGAGTACGACACCCAGATAGACCAGGGGATTATATCGGAGTGAGGCCTATCAAGCCGAACATAGTCAGAACCGAATTTTTCTGGAAAAATTACTATATTCCTGTGATCAGCGCTTGTAATTAGAGCAATTCTTTCAACCTTCTTGAAATCAACTGTCTTTGCCAAACCAATTCTTACACCATATTCGGAATATGCACTATATGTAATGAAATATTCATCGCCAATTTTAGTTATCCTTGGATCCTCTATGCCAGCACTCTCATACCTGCCAAAATATCCATCGCCTTCGGGAAGCATAAATGGCTCTTCATCAACGTCAAAATTTAGACCGTCTGTAGAAATAGCTTTGCCTAAAATAGATCTCCCATTGAGCCTTGCCGATCTAAATATCAATACATATTTATCCTGATACATAGCAATAGCCGGATTATAAACTGAGGAAACCTGATAAGGAATATCATCTTTTGTGAGAATTGGATTATATATGTATCTTTTTACTACACCGCTGCCTCTATATAGATCCAAATTCATCGTTAACCCTCCCTTATAAATTATTCAGTATCATTTTATAAACTTTTATATAATCAGATACCATCCTTTGGGATGTAAACCTTTCTTCGACATACTTTCTGCAATCAATCCTCTTAACGTTGTATATCGAGGGCAATTTTTCAACTGCTTCTTCAAAGGAGTTAACCAGTATGCCAACTGATTTTGCGACTATTTCACTCATACTTCCTCTGTTGTAAGCCAAAACAGGTGTTCCGCATGCAAGAGACTCTACTACGCTTAAGCCAAATGGCTCATCAAAATATATTGGATGAAGCAAGGCAATTGCATTAGATAGCAATTCTCCTCTTTTATCTGGGCCTACGCTGCCCAAATATTTTATTTTTTCACACAAGTAAGGCTCTACCATATCTTCAAAGTAAACCCTATCCTGTATTGGGCCTGCTAAGTAGAGTTTCATACCAGTTGCCTTTGCTATCTTGATTGCATCGTGAGCACCCTTATCGGGGTGCATTCTGCCAAAAAAGAGAAGATAATCTTTTGGATTAGGGTTAAATGGGAATTTTTTAATATCTATTCCGTGATATACGGTGGCAATATAATCAAGATCAGGGTTCCTATCAGAATCTGAAATAGATACATACCTTACGTGTTTATTATATTTTTTATATATTGGCAATATTTTGGGAGAAGAAAATCCATGTATTGTAGTTATCATTGGAGTTTTTATAAGCCTTGAGAAACAAAGAGGCATAAAGTCAAATTGATTGTGAATTATATCAAACCTATCTGCCAATTCAAAAATATTCGAAATATGTAAATATTCCATAACCTTAGGGTCGGCGTTTTTATCTTCCTCGTAACCCATTGGCGCAACTGAAATCAACTCAGCAGATGTAATAGAGTCTGCTGTAGCAAATAGTGTTACTTCCAAACCTTCCTTTACAAGACCTTCAGTTATCAGTGAAGCGATTTGCTCCCAGGGACCATAGTGTCTTGGAGGTGTCCTCCATGCTATGGGTGAAATCATAGCAATCCTCATATTATCACCTCGTAAAAAATGAACTTATCCAACCTTCTTTGCCATTATAGACCACCTTATACCATTCTTCACTATTAACTTTGTCCAAATATGAGTTTTGGAGCCTCACCAATCCTATTGAATCGCCCTTTCTATACATCAGAGTAAGGACGTCTCCTGATGCGTCATAAAGCCTAAACAAGTCACCCTTTTGAAATTTTATGAAAGAGCCATCGGTGTACAGGTCAAGATCCTCATTTAAGCTGTAGAGCTTTGAGTTGTCAGTTGCAGCCTTTTCCACGATATCAATTTTTGAACCATTTTCTATTGTGCCAATAATCTTAGATTCATTGGGATCTGAATACATAGTAGTGGGATTGCCAATTGCAACTTTTGTACCAGTCGCCTTTGAAGAAGATACCAGAGTACCTTGTCTGGCGCTTTCATTCTCATGAGCCTCAACATAGACTGTCAAAGTTTTGGAAAGCACATCTTTTCCTTCATTTTGAGATTTTGCTACAACCTTATATATGCCTGGATTTGGGGGAAACCACTGGTAGTAAATGTCCTTTGCATTTTGCTTTTGGTAAATAACGCTGCCGTTTACCAGAACTTCAATTTTCTTTGGCTCAAACCCGGAAGATTGCACTTCAAGATAAAGACCATTTTCAATATTTTGGACTTTTATTGAATCTCCCTGAGGATAAATAATGTCAATTTTGGGTTCACCAGAAAAAATTTTACCCGGGCCATTATAAAACTTAGTTGCGAACACAAAGATCGCAAAAACAATCGACAAGATTAGGATTACAATGGGGATCTTAGGTGCAAATAGCTTTAAATAATTTTTTATAAATATGTTTTTATCAATCTGATTTTCTGTGTTTTCACACTTTGTATACTTTGCCAGATGGTGAATTTTTAGGAATATTTTTTCATCAGAGATAGCTCTAAACGATGTCCCATCGTTTAAGAAAACTATATATTCTATAAAATCCTCTTTAGAAAAAATGTGTTTTTTAAAGTTTCTGATACACTCAATATGATCTATGTGATCTTTTAGAAAAATTATCTTACCAACATTTTCCTGAGGCACAAGAATAAGATTATCTCCTGATGATAGGAGATAATCGTTATAAGTTTCGCTAATAATCTTAAACATACGAAAAATAAATTCTAAACAATTTAGTCTTGCATAATAAAGAATTAATAAAGATGTTTTGTTTTAAAACCATAATATCTTTTTAACTCCATAAATATTATATCTTTTGCCTATGTAATATTGCCTGCCCAATAGTGAACTCATCTGTATTATCTATGTTGTCACCCATAGAGAGACCTACTGCAAGGCGCGTTAATTGGGGCAAGTAACCTAACTGCTCTTGCCGACTAGAGAGACTCTCCTGAATATAGAGTGCTGTAGTTTGCCCCTCAAGGCTGAAATCAAAAGCTATAATAACTTCTTTAGGTCTTTTTTCCACTATTAAGCTGAAAAGACTGGTCATGCCAGCCCTCTCAGGGTCTATGCCCTCTAAAGGTATAATCAAACTGTTTAGGACAAAATATCTACCGTTATAGGACTTGGATGACTCAATCTTCCAAAGGTCTCTAACATCTGATACAATACACAAAATTTCATCGTCTCTTGAGGGATCCGAACATATATCACAAGGATCGCGCTCAGTAAGGGCATTGCACTGAGAGCATCTTTTTATATGCTTTAGATTGTGCAAAGCATCAATAAGTGCAAGATTCTCTTTATTATCCCTTTGTGAAATAAAAAAAGACAACCTTAAAGCGAGTCTTGGCCCAATTCCGGGAAGAAGGGAAAGCTCATGAGACAAATCGCTTAAAGATTTGGGGTATTTCATTAAAACAATCCGGGAAGCCCCATTCCTTGCATCTTTTTCATTCCAACAGTCTTCACTTCATCAAGAGCATTGTTTACGGCCACCATTACAAGATCGGCTATTGTTTCCATATCCTCTTCCTTAAGAGCGGGATCAAGGGTTATAGACTTTATCTTTTGATCGCCTGTAGCAACTACTTTAACGAGATCTCCACCGGATTTTGACTCAACTTCTAAAGCAGCAAGTTCTGTTTGAAACTTTTCTAACATCTGTTGAGCTTTTTTCATTCCTGGCATCATAATATGTGCCCTCCTTAAATTATTTATTAAAAATATTTAGAAAATTTCAGTTTAGTCGATCTTTATTTCTTTTGCATTAAAATGTTGTAAAAGATCAGGGAACGTTATCCCAGATGAAGTTGCTTTCGGCTCCTTTTTTGTTTCTTTTTCTATAAATTCGCTTAAAAGTTGAACATCAACTCCCAATTCCTTAGAAAGCATGCTCCTTACCATTTCTCTATCTTTGACATTAGAATCAAATTGCTCCTTGTGCCATTTTGATTCCTTCTTTGAAAAGCCAAAAACAACTTTATTGTCCTCAAATCTGATAGGCTTAGCAGCAATATATTTTGCGTGCACCATTGTTTGATTGTTATTTTTTAGCTCATCAAGAACTTTGGAATATGCATCATTAATTTTTTCGATACTTAAATCAGCTTTTTTCACGTTATTCTTATTAACTTCAGATTCTTCGGTAACCGCAGCCTTTTCAGCAGTAGTAGATTCTTTATTATCAACAGGTTCTTCTGTAACAATAGGTTCTTTGTTAACCGTAGGTTCGGCTTTAGTCTCTACAGTCTTAGTAAGCTTTTTTTCACTATGTATTTTTTTCGGATTGTCTTTTATTTCAGGAGTTTTTTCAACAACAATTTCTTTATTTGCATTTAAAATAGAAAAAACAGCATAAACTTCCATTTCAAATCTCATAAATGGGTTAGGATCATATTTTAGATCATTTTTAACCTCGATAAGCCTATCGATAAAGGCAAAGGGTCTCTGATCTAGTGCGATTCTTGATAATACAAAATATATCCATGAATCAATAATAGCAAATGGGCTTAAAGAAGAGGTCCTTAGAAAATCCATAAGATTAATCAGCCTTGAAAGGTCGCCTTCATAGAGAAATTTCATCATATTTGAAATAACCTCTTCATCTGGCAGCCCCAAAACAGAGTATATATCTTTAGTTGATAAACTTTTTCCTTCAAATAACATAAAAATCTGCTGTAAAAAGGAGAGAGAATCCCTTACAGAGCCCTCTGCCCTCCTTGCAATAGACAAAAATAAGCCTCTTTCCAATTTATATCCTTCACGCTTGGCTATATTGTCAAGATATGTTGCAAGGATCTCAGGGTTCACAGGAGAAAAATCCAACCTAAGCACCCTGGAAAGAATAGTTTTCGGAACCTTATGCGGCTCAGTTGTGGCAAATATAAATATTGAAAATGGAGGCGGTTCCTCAATTATCTTTAGAAGAGCATCAAAAGCAGAGGCACTCAAACGATGAACCTCATCTATTACAAATATTCTGTATTTTGATGCCATAGGCGAGATTAAAGCCATCTCTCTTAATGACCTTGCATCATCTACACTGCTATGAGTTGCAGCGTCCATCTCGACGTAATCAAGAGATCCTTCGGCAAAGCTCTTGCACGATTCACAATTAAGACAGGGTTTTTTGCCCTCTGAAGTACAGTTAAGAGCCTTTGCAAATATTCTTGCTGCTGTGGTTTTTCCCGTACCTCTCATGCCAGCAAAAAGGTATGCATGAGGAGGATCGCTTAGTTTAGAGGCATTCTCAAGGACCGTTTTTGGGACGTCCTGACCTATCATATCGTCAAAGGTAACTGGTCTGTATTTTCTATACAATACTTCCATAACTATTTTTCTACAGAGGGAAAGGTCTTATCAATAGGCGTAGGTTTATTTAAAAATCTTAAAATTCTTTCAGCATACGGAGACAGGTCCTCATTCTCTCTTCTTATAATGAAAAGTTCTCGCATAAAGTTAAAACCCCTGACCTTTACAATCCTTAAAAGACCCAGCGCAAGTTCTTTGCCAATAGTACACTTTGAAACAAAAGAAACCCCAAGCCCAGCAGCAACTGCATGCTTTATAGCTTCTGTGTTACCCAGTACCATATTTATATTCAGATCGGAAACTGAAAGACTTTTTTCCATCAGTGCACCCTCCAAAACCATCCTGGTCCCCGACCCCTCTTCTCTCAAAATAAGAGGCTCTATCATAAGATCTGATAATTCGATAACGTCAGACCAAGGGTGATGAGCAGGAACGATTAAAACAAGCTCATCATCTCTAAATTTTTCCCTCTTAACGTAGGAGCTTTTGACAAATCCTTCTATTAAGCCAAAATCTATATCTTTTCTTAATAGGGCTTCTTCTATACCCTCAGTATTTTCAACCCTAATAGAAATTATAGTTTGAGGATATTTAGATCGGTATATTGCTATAAGAGGGGGCAAGATATATATGCCTATTGTCGTGCTGGCTCCTACAACTAATTTGCCAGTTTTTGCTGCACCAACTTGCTCTATAGCTTTTTTCGATTCATCCATAGCATCAATTATCTTTTTTGCATAGGGCAGAAGGGTATCCCCAGCATCAGTGAGCTCTACCTTTCTCCCTGTCCTCTTAAATAACTTAGCTCCAAAAAAATCTTCGAGCGCTTGAATCTGAAAAGAAACCGCCGGTTGTGTCAAGTAAAGTTCTTTTGCAGCCTGAGTGAAGCTCTCTCTCTCAGCTGCCACCAAAAAGACCTTGAATTGTCTTAAATACAAGGCATCCTCCTTTTAACTATTATTATCTAAAAAAGCTTATATTTCCTAATCAAATCCTATCTGAATAACAAAGTTCGCTATCTAAAAAGTTCGCTTACAGACTCCGACAAAGCGATTCTCTTAATGGATTCTGCTATTAACCTTGCAACAGATATGACCTTGATCTTTGGGCCATAAAAATCTTCAGGATGATAGATTGTATTTGTAACTATAAAGTGAGAGAAGTCAGACTTTGTAAGTCTTTCTATGGCAGGCCCAGACAAGATGCCATGGGTCGCAACGCCTAATACTTCTTTTACGCCATTTTTTTTCAATATGTGAGCAGCCTCAACCATCGTTCCGCCAGTATCAATTATATCGTCAATTACTACGCATCTTTTTCCAACTACATCGCCAATTATGTTAACTGCCTCCGCCTGATTTGGCAAAGGTCTCCTTTTGTCCACCACTGCAAGGGGGACACCCATTCTCTCTGCCAAAAGTCTTGCCCTTGCCACACCGCCTATATCGGGTGAAACAATTACAAGATTTTCTACTCCAAGATTTGCCTTAAGATAAGCATCGAATACTGGTATGGCAGTGAGATGGTCAACTAATATATCAAAAAAGCCTTGAATTTGGCCAGTATGAAAATCTATGCCTATAACTCTATCTACGCCTGCACGTTCGATAAGATTGGCCACAAGTTTCGCAGAAATTGGTTCCCTACCCCTAACCTTCCTGTCCTGTCTTGCATAGCAAAAATACGGGATAATAACATTTATAGATGATACAGAAGCCCTTTTAAACGCATCTACCATTATCAGAAGCTCCATAAGTCTTTCGTTTACGGGGCTAGAGGTTGACTGGATTAAAAATATATCCTTGCCTCTAACTGACTCTTCCACCCTAACATAGATTTCACCGTCACTAAACCTGGTTATATTAACAGATCCCAGATTTCTTCCCAAAAAACTTGAAACCTCTTTACTCAGGGCTACATTTGATGAGCCTGAAAAAATCGAATATGAAGAATTGTCCACTAAAGCTTACTCCTTCCTTTTGCCAAATCAAAAGTTTTATGTATAATTAATTTTTTCATTTTTTCAGTTTTGTGCTCTTGAAGCGCTTTACCCATCCGTCTTTATTCACCTGTGAGGATCTGCCAATGCCCAATGAGTCTTCGGGAACATCCCTCGTTATAACAGAGCCAGCTGCAATCATAGAACCCTTTGAAAGTTTTACCGGCGCTACCAAAATTGAATCGCTGCCAACAAAGACGTTATCCTCAATAGTAGTTTTATATTTTTCAAAGCCATCATAGTTGCAGGTTATTGTTCCAGCCCCTATATTTACATTTGAGCCTACCGAAGTATCCCCAAGATATGAAAGATGAGACGCTTTTGAATTGTTTTCTATTTCTGTATTTTTAAGTTCGACAAAATTCCCAATTCTAATATTGTCCTTTACAAGAGTTTTTTCTCTAATATGAGAAAAAGGACCAATACTTACATTGTTTCCTATTGTAGAATTTTTTATAATGCTGTATAGCACATTAGAATTATCTCCAATATTTGAGTTCTCTACATTAGAAAATGGACCTATCGATGAAGAGCCAATTTCACTCTTCCCATATATTATTGAACCGGGCATGATTTTTGCGCCAGAGCTTATTGAAACTTCTGGTCCAATCCATGTTGAAGAAATATCGAATATTTGAACTCCATTTTCCAGGTGAAATTGAATTATAGAATTTTTTGCTTCAGCCTGAGCTGCTAATAGATCGCGTTGAGAATTCACTCCTAAAATCTCTTTTTGATCCAGGGTTTCTAATGTATCAAGCTTGTATCCTCCTTTAAGGGCAATTTCTAACAAATCTGTAAGATAATACTCGCCCTGGGCATTTGAATTTTTAATGTTGTAAAGAAGTTTAAGCAATGCTGTTCTAATAATATATATGCCGACATTAATCTCTTTTATGTCTTGCTCTTCATTCGATGCGTCTTTCTCTTCAACAATTCTTACAAACTTGCCAAAGCTATCTCTTATGATCCTGCCATATCCAGATGGATTATCAACCTTGCAGGTGATAAAAACAATATCATTATCTGATTCAGACATCTTTACTAAATTATCTATGGTTTCTTGTTTTATCAATGGCATATCGCCTGGCATAACAAGAAAAAAGTCCTGATCAGAAATATTTCTTAAACTTTCATACGCACAAAGAAGCGCGTGGGCAGTGCCAAGGGGTTTATCTTGAACCACGAAATCCATATCTGTATCGTTAAAATATTTTGCAATAACATCTTTATTTTTGCCAACTATGGCTATGGGTTTATTTTTCAATATATCTCTAAAAGACCTTACAGTCCACCACAGCATAGGCTTATCCAATAGGCTATGCATAACCTTCGGGAAGCTGGATTTCATTCTCTTCCCAATTCCAGCACACATTATCACAGGAAATATTTTTTTGTTATATGACAAATTTATCACCTTATATAGAAATTTTATAACTCATAAGTATATTTTATATATAGTGAATTATATCATTTTTTTAAAAGAAAAAGAGATCTACAAAGATTCGGGATTAGTAAACCTTTTAAGTACACCTTTAGAGTTAACCTGACCCACGATTGTTAGAGAAAGTTCCTTTACGAGATCTATCTCTATTATCTGATCTAATTCAAATCTTTCAATTTCATTGTTTTCAAAGATGCCATAGGTTTTTACCGTAGGTCTCAGCACAAAACTTGGGTTGACATCCTTTACTACACAAATAATGTCATTAGACAATAAAACTAACGTACCTGGTGGATAAGGCATTACTTTTTTCACAAAAATCTTAACAATATCTTGATCAAACATTATACCCGAATTGCCCATAATTAATTCTAAAGCTTCACTTGGAGAGTAACCTTCACCAACAAATGGCTGAGTTAATGAGTCAAAAAAGCTTATTATGCTTATTATTTGGGCATAATCATTTATTATCTTGGTTGAGTTAGGAAAGCCAGTTCCATCAAGCCTTTCATGATGCTGCACAATAGCATTTGCAACCACAGAGGAGAAACCTAACCTTCTTACAACATCTCTTCCAATGGTAGGATGATCTTTGTATTGTGGGTGTTCCTCAAAAGAAACTATCTTGTTTTCATCTTGGTATTCCAGAAGCAAAAGGCCAATATCATGGAGATATGAAGAAAGCATTAAAGTTTTTAATTTATAATCGTTGTAGCCAAGAGATGTGCCCAGTATTGCGCTAAATATTGCAGTTCTGGTCATATGACTCAATAAATAATCTCTATATATCCTTACATCATTTACAGCTATTGAAAGCTTTGGTTTGTTCAAAATCTCTGAAATAAGCTTATCGGCTGCATCCATAATTATTTCTGGATCTGCAATCTTGTTTTTCTTTATATCGTTACTAACATCTCTTAGGGCTTTGTTAGCCTCAATTACACTTTTCTGATCGACTAAGTCAACCTCTTCGATATCCTCATATCCCTCTTCTTCAATTGGGACTTTTCTGACGCCCAATTTTTTCAGCCTATCCAACATGCTATCAGTAATAGCAACGCCTTTGCCAATAAGCAGTCTGCCAAAGCCATCAAAAATAGGAAATTGAAGCTCGTTTCCAGAAACTATTTCATCAAGGCTTACTTTTATCAATTAATTTTACGCTCCTCTTAAACCTTACAATCTTTTTATTTGAAATTTTCTTAGTAATATCATTTTTTAATTCTTCATCGTCAATATTTTCTAAATTGCTTGAAATAGATGAGGTCTCGTAATCGATGATCTTGCCGGCGCTGTCCACCTGCCCAACAATAGTTAGATTCAAATTATTTTTAAGATCTACAGTCGATGGGTTGTCAATATATTTCACCTGTCCACCATCAAGATAGGCATAAGTCTTTAAAATTGGCCTTAGAGGAAGGTCGTTATTACAATCCTTTATCACACAGATCTGGTTATCAGATAGCAGAACAAGGGTACCAGGTGGATATGGAACTACCTTTTTCAAAAAGACTTTTAGAATGTCTTTATCGAAGGCGCTGTTACTCAAAGCCATAATAAACTCTAAAGCCTCATTTGGCAAGTAGGGTTTTCTTTTTGGTAAAGGTGATGTAAGCGCATCATAAACGTTCACAACAGAAATTATCTTTGCGTACAATGTTATGTCCTTTTCAAGCAAGCCTCTTGGATAACCCTTTCCATCAATTCTTTCATGATGTTGATATAGAGACTGACTTATTATAGAAGGAAATCCAGCTCTAGTGCACAGATCTCTCCCAAGCTTTGGGTGCTCTTTAATCTTGTAACTTGGCGTATCGGTAATATAGCTTCCACTAAGTACACCATCGTCGTCTATCAATGCCAAGCCCACATCGTGCAAATAGGCGGTGATCATCAGCGTTCTAAGTCTTAAATCGTTTAACCCCAGAGCGGTGCCAAGTATGCCTGAATATATGCACACCCTTGTAAGATGATCAAATATAAAGTCCTTATTAGTTCTAAGATCGTCAACCACTATTCCCGTCTTGCCCTTTGCAAGCATATCGTTCATTACATAATCAACAGCATTTATAATTCTTTCAGGGTTTATAATGGCCGTTTTTCTGGCAGCTTTGAATATCTCGTTAGCTTCTTTTTTCATGAACATTTCAACTTTTCTTGAGATCACTTCGAGCTGGTTTATATCTTCATATCCAGATACCTCAATGGGGATGAACTGCAATCCCAACTCCTTGAGGTGCTTGACCATTTGAGAATTCAATGGTATACCCTCGCCTATAAGCAGTCTACCCCTTGAATCGAGCACAGGAGAGTTCAATTTTTGACCGTCACTGAGCCTGTTTATGTCTATTCTAATCAATTGCTCCACCTACAATACATAGTTTTAATCATTCTAACTATTTTTTGACCAAAAAAAAAGATGGCGAGATTCTCGCCATCTTTTAAAATATTAATTAAATCGTCTAATCAACAGGTTGCCATTGATCGTTTTTAACTTCGAACATAGTAAGAACTTTATTTGTTGTGTCGCCCTTACTATCAAAAGATGTCTTTCCAAGCATGCCTTCAAAGCTAACAGTTGGCATAACCTTCAATACATCTGCCCTATCTGGCTTTGGAGCCTTTTCAAGAGCTGTAATTACCGCAAGAGCCGCATCATAGCCAAAGAGCGCATATGGACCAGGTGCTGTTCCAAACTTCTTTGTGTATTCATCAATAAAGGCCTTAGCCCCAGGAATCTTTTCAATTGCAGGACCAACGTTGCTTGCATAAGTACCGTTTGCATCAGCGCCGGCAATCTTTGTGAATGCAGGATCTTCTACACCGTCACCGCTTAGAAAGTCAATCTTGTTCATTCCTAACGCCTTCATCTGTTTTACCATCTGTCCGGCTTCAGGATACATTCCGCCAAAATATATAGCCTGTGGATTTAGGGACTTTATCTTTGTCAAGAGAGCGGTAAAGTCTTTGTCCCCCTGATTTATTCCCTCTCTCATCAGGATCTTTCCGCCATCAGCCTGAAATGCCTTTGCAAACTCATCTGCAAGACCCTGACCATACGCAGTCTTGTCATCAAGGACTACAACAGTTTCTTTTTTCAAATTATCCTTGAGGTATTTTGCAGCAAAAGGACCCTGCATAGCGTCAGTAGTACAAACCCTAAATACGTTGTTGAAACCCTGTTCGGTAAGTTTCGGGTTTGTCGAAGATGGTGAAACCATTACAAGACCCGCTTGATGATAGATAGCAGAAGCAGGGATAGATGCACCAGAATTAAGGTGACCAATAACTGCTACTATTGAAGGATCTGCAGCAAACTTCTGAGCAACAGAGACGGCCTCTTTGGGATCGGCCTTATCATCCATTGTGACAAGTTCAAGTTTTTTGCCATTGATTCCGCCTTTTGCGTTTATCTTATCAATAGCCATAATCGCGCCATTTTTAAGATAGGTACCCATCTCAGCTTGAGAACCACTAAGAGGAGCAGCAAAACCAATTTTGATAACGTTTGACTCGCCAGCTGGCTTATTCTGACCTGAACATCCAGCAACAAAAAATGCACCAAAAGCAAACAGAACAAAAAGCAAAGCATAAACCCCATAACGTTTCATATAATACACCCCTTCCTCAATAAATTATTGAAATTTTATAGCTATATTCCAATTATGTCAATCATTTCAAATAAAGTGTGTTTATACATTAGAATTAGATTAAAAAAGATTTGTAAAATAATATATTTGACAATTAGACAAGAAAGATTTGTTACTTACTATAAAAAAAGCCATTTTTTAAATTCATGAATTTAAAAAATGGCATAAGAAAACATTTGGTAGTGAACCTAAAAACTTACATAGATGTTAATTTTAATACAAGTAACAAATCGATAAGTAAATTTTATATCTAAATGTAAACTCTTTTTATGCTTTCTCTTAAAGATACCAGAATCTCATGCGGCACAGTATCTACTATTTTTGCCATATCTTCAACCCGCAAATCTTCATCTATTAAAATGGCCTCATCCCCCACTCGCACATTATCAAATCCCGTAATGTCGATAAAAGAAAAATTCATATTAATAGTACCTCTCAATGGACAAATATTGCCTCTCACCTTTACGTTCCACCTATTCGAAAGAGATCTCTTCAACCCATCAGAATATCCAATAGATATAACTGCAATTTTAGAGTCCCTTTGTGCAGTGTATGAATATCCATAAGACCAACTCTGCCCCTCAGAAATATGTTGAATTTTTACAACATTAGCCTTTAGCTTAATAACATTTTGTAATTTAATACTTTCAACCTCAGATGGCATAGCTCCATAAATCAAGAGACCACATCTTGGTATAAATCTTAATAAGTCAAAATTTTCCACAGTATTTTGGGAGTTTGGCAGATGAATCATCAGATCTTTATGTTTTGAAGACAGAGAAGCAAACGTCTTAAATTGCTCTTCGGTAATGTGAGATGCCCCAAGCGGAAAATGAGAAAACATCCCCTTTACTCTTATATTCGGTAAATATTTTATTTCATCTATAAAGCCATCTAAATCTTCTGGTTTAACACCAAATCTGTGCATACCGATATCAACTTTGATATGGACATCAATAATTTTAGAACTTCTTTTTGCAGCATCCGATAAAATTGATGCCATATCAAAGGAATCTAAAGCTGCGCAGACATTATAATGAACGCAAAACTCAGCCTCTTCTCTTGAGAGAATTGGCACGATTAAGAGTAGCGCTCCATTAAATCCCGATAGCCTAAGGGTCTGAGCCTCTTCAATATCTCCAATAGCAATAAGATCTGTTACATCTTTCAGAGCATTTGCAACAGGAATCAAACCCATACCATAAGCATTGCTCTTTATGACTGGTATCAAATCTTTTTTTACATGTTCTTTAATTAATTTATAATTTGATAAAATTGCATCCAGATCAACCTCTATCCAGGGTTTCATTTTATCTCTCCTAAACTCGATAAATTAATTCATTCTTGGATTTCTATTAAGAGCCTTCTTCCTTAACCTAATACTTTTTGGGGTAATTTCAACCAATTCGTCATCATTGATATACTCCAATGCCTGCTCAAGGCTAAAAATTCTCGGAGTATCGAGCCTGATGGCCTCATCACTCGTAGCCGAACGAATATTTGTAAGGTGTTTTTTCTTACATGGGTTAACCCACAGATCCACTTCCTTAGCATTTTCACCTATGACCATACCCTTATAAACATCTGTGCCAGGAATTACAAACAATATCCCTCTGTCTTCAAGATTTGAAAGGGCATAAGAAGTGACCTGCCCTGTTTCCATTGAAACCATTACACCATTTTGTCTTTGCGGAACATCCCCCTTGTATGGAGCGTAGCCGTGAAAAACATGGTGCATAATTCCAGTCCCCTTTGTGCTGGTTAGAAAGGTAGATCTAAAACCTATAAGCCCCCTTGCTGGCACAATAAATTCGAGCCTAATATAGCCTGCTAGTTCTAACATGTTTGTTAATTCTGCTTTTCTTCTTCCCAATATATCCATAACAGTGCCCATATGCTCTTTTGGTACGTCGATAGTCAAGAACTCCATCGGCTCACATTTTTCGCCGTTAATTACTTTGTTGATTACCTTTGGCCTCTCAACCTGAAACTCATAACCTTCTCTTCTCATAGTTTCAATCAAAATAGAGAGGTGAAGTTCTCCTCTTCCGCAAACATCGAATGAGTCAGTAGATCCTGTTTGATTTACCCTTAAACTGAGGTTGGTTTGAAGTTCTTTAAATAATCTTTCGTTTAAATGCCTTGATGTTACAAAACTACCTTCTTGTCCAGCAAAAGGGCTATTGTTTACCGAAAATATCATGGAGACGGTTGGCTCATCAATATAAATGCCAGGAAGCACCTCTGGCTCATCTGGATCCGCTATAGTTTCACCTATCTTTATATCTTCAATTCCACAAATCGCTATTATATCGCCACAGGTCACCTCTTGAATCTCTATTCTCTTTAAACCCTCATAAGTAAAGAGCTTGCTAATCTTAGCCTTTCTTTCTTCATAGCCATTTAATACCAAAACGTTTTGCTTATTTAGAATCTTGCCTCTCATTACCCTGCCAATAGCAATTCTGCCAATATATTCATCGTGATCAAGTGTGGTAACCAAAATTTGAAAGGGTGCGTCCAGATCGCCTTTTGGCATTGGTATTTGCTCAATTAACGCATCAAATAGGGGGATAAGGTTTGAACTCTCTTCCTCCATTGATGACTTTGCAATGCCTTGTTTTGCAGAGGTATAAATAACAGGAAAATCCAGCAAGGCATCAGGAGCATCCAACTCGATAAATAGCTCTAAAACCTCATCTAAGACCTCATCAACCCTTTGATCGGGTCTATCAATCTTGTTTATAACGACTATAGGTTTAAGATTTTGTTCAAGGGCTTTTCTCAGAACGTATTTTGTTTGCGGCATAGGTCCTTCAAACGCGTCAACAAGCAATAGAACCCCGTCAACCATGTTTAAAATTCTCTCAACTTCTGCGCCAAAATCAGCATGTCCTGGAGTATCTACAATATTTATCTTCACATCTTTATAAAAGATAGAAGTATTTTTGGACAATATTGTTATGCCTCTTTCCCTTTCCAGATCGTTTGAGTCCATAATCCTCTCGCCAACAACTTCATTGGCTCTGAAAACTCCGCTTTGCTTTAACATTGCATCGACCAAGGTAGTTTTACCGTGATCAACGTGTGCAATTATTGCAACATTTCTTACATCGCTTCTTAACAAATTTACCTCCAAATTATTTATAAAAATACCAAACTAACATTGTAATTCACTTAAGCAATTATTTCTACAAAAAGATAAAATACAAAACATCTTAAAGATAGTTTTTTCTACATACCTCCTCAGAATAATTCCTCATTAAATGTGAAGATAAAAAAACTCTCAAAGAAGAAGATAAATTATATTCTATGTTAATATTATTTAAAGATGTAAAATATATAAATTAAACTTTTATTTCGAGGTGGAAATTGATATCAAATCTCTTTGAAAAAGTATTTCATCTGAGCTCAAGAAAAACAAACGTTAGAACTGAGATTATTGCTGGCTTTACTACTTTTGTTACCCTTTCGTACATTATCTTTGTCAACCCGTCTATTCTTTCACAGGCAGGAATACCAAAAGAAGCTGCGATAGGTGCTACCATCTATTCTACAATAATTGCAACTATATTGATGGGGCTATGGGCAAATCTACCAATTGCGGTAGCGCCAGGAATGGGATTGAACGCCTTTTTCACCTATACGGTAGTTATTGGGATGGGACTTTCCTGGGAGACCGCACTGGGAGCTGTCTTCATATCTGGAATATTTTTCTTCATATTAAGCGTCACAAACATCAGAAAAGCAATATTTATGGGCATTCCAGCAGTGCTTAGAACCTCTATAGCAGTAGGTATAGGACTCTTTATCGCGCTCATAGGCTTCAAAAATGCAGGCATAATAGTAGAAAACAAAGACACTTTGGTATCTTTTGGACATCTCGTGTCTCCTGGAGTTCTCATAGCTTCATTCGGACTCATAGTTACTGCAGCGCTTATGAGCAGGGGGACAAAGGGTGCAATTTTAATTGGCATTCTTCTGACGACCATTCTTTCAATGATATTTGGTATCACAAAAGCGCCAACTTCTATGAACGACCTGATTTCTTTTTCAATTCCGAATATATCAGATACCTTCCTGAAAATGGATTTACTTGGAGCAATTCACTACGGAATAATAGGAATTATATTTACATTTTCAATAGTAGAGCTCTTTGACAACATGGGCACACTAATAGGGCTTACCACAAAGGGCAAGATAATTGATAAAGATGGAAACATACCAAATCTAAATAAGGCCCTTGTCTCAGACTCAGCAGGAACGATGATAAGTGCTCTGCTTGGCACGTCTACTGTTACTTCTTACATAGAGAGCGCGGCTGGCATAGCAGAGGGCGGCAGAACAGGTCTTACTGCATTAGTTGTTGCGTTGTGCTTTGGACTTGCCACCATCTTCACTCCGCTTATAGGAATAGTGCCCGCAATTGCCACATCTCCAGCACTAATAATGGTGGGCACGCTAATGTTTTCAGAAATTCACAGGATAGATTTTTCCGATTTGACCGAAAGCTTCCCTGCTTTTATGACTATCATCCTTATGCCGCTTTCCTTTTCAATCGCAAACGGTATCGCAGCGGGATTTATATCCTATGTATCTATAAAAGCCTTAACTGGGAAATTTAAAGATATAAATTTGATTTCACTGATAATTGCCATAGCCTTTATAATAAACTTTATCTTAAGACTACACTAAAGGTTATCTACTTCTTTTCGGTATCCTCAGTCTTTGCACTAATTTCTGTTGCTTCCTTCTTTTCTTCCTTTTTTGGCTCCTCTGTAACCTCATCCATGCCCTGCTTAAAAGACTTTATAGCCTTGCCCACCGAATTTCCCAATTCTGGCAACCTACTTGGCCCAAACAAGATTAACGCTATAACCAAAACAATAACTAGCTCCTGGGTACCAATCATTTAAAACACCTCCATAATTCTCTCTTGACTCGAATATATCTTGCAACTATTCATTTTAGCATAACCAATTAGAGTAACATTAGAAAAGTCACAAAAATCTACTGCCACATTCGATGCAGCAGTCATAGAAACGATAATAGGAATGCCAAAATATATAGCCTTCATTGCCATTTCAGAAGAAACCCTACCAGTGACAAAAAGAAATGCATCAGAAATATCTCTTTCCAAAGCCCAACCAATAGCCTTATCAACAGCGTTGTGCCTCCCAATATCTTCACAAAGAAACAGCAAAGATTCCTTTGTGGAAAGCGCAGCAGCGTGTATACCTCCACTTATTCTATAAAGGTTGTTCGTGTGTAAAAAATCTCTCAACCTTTTAAAGATAACATCCAAACCAACCTTAAGCTCACTTTTTACGACAGGCAAATTCTGCTTCTTCATCTTTCTGAAAGATTTTCCACCAAAACAACCCGATGTAAGAACCATATCTTGCTTCTTAAAGGGGTAGGCAAGCTCAACAAATATATCTTTGTTTTTAATGTTTATACTTTTTATGTCGTCTTTTGACGCCACCAACCCCTCACTAAACAAAAAACCCTTTATATATTCAGTTAAATGGGTAGGAGACAGTCTTGACGATACAAAAAAATTATTGTTGACGTATATGTTTACCTCTTCTTCGCACGGAACAAATATCCTTGACTTTTCTACCAAGCCTTCCTTGTAGTTAATCACGCTAATTCTCTCCAGTGGAGATATATTCAAGTGCAAATTAAGTATCTGTTTTGCATATTCGAGATCAGAAGGCGTATTTACATTAAAAAACAAAAGTGCAGTATCAAAAAAATCTGATATCTCATCTTCTTCTATTTTTTTCACCTTCACGTCAGGATAAAAAGATATTATTTTTCTCTCATTTTCTCTTAGATACCTTTCTATAACGTCGACAATTTTTTTATCATAGATAGCAAACAATGGCTCGTAAGACTCCCTATAAATAGGTACTGTAACATCAAATCCATTTGATTTACCAAGTAAGTACAAAGCAAACTCTTTGCTTACAAATGGCATATCACAGCTTAAAACAAGAACTTTTTGATTTTTTGCATGTTTGAGGGCGCTGTGAATTCCTGCTAGTGGACCAAAATTTTTATATATATCAGGAAACTTTTGAAAGTCTAAAAAAGAATAGATCTCTTCTGTATTGGTGATAAGAAAGATATCGTTAGAGACATCTTTAAACTCCTCAAGTATTCTTTCAATCATTGTTTTCCCATTTAGTTCTATAAGCGACTTATCCTGGCCCATTCGAGAACTTTGGCCGCCAGATAAAATAGCTATAGAAAAATCTATCTTTTCCAAAATCTTGCTATCCATATACTGATTTCATAAAGTACTACCAAAGGAAGCGCCATAGTGCACTGAGTAAAGACATCGGTGCTTGGACTCACAAGCATTGCGAGTATGAAAAAGCCAAGTATTGCCTTCTTTCTTTGCGAAGCAAGTTGTTTGGAATTTATTATGCCCAGCCTAACAAGAACCAAGAGCACGACTGGCATTTCAAAAAGTAGCCCAAAAGAAAATACAAACATAGATACAAATGAAACATATTTTCCAATAGAAAATAGGGGCTCAATTTCAGGGGATCCAAAGCTAAGCAAAAACCTAATTCCGATTGGAAAGATTACCAAAAATGCAAACATTGAGCCTGAATAGAAAAGTAAAACCGCAGACAATATTCCAATCCACATCGTTTTTTTTGAAATAACCTTTGTGGGCAATATAAAATTTTTTGCGAAATAAAAGATAATATATGGCCATGCCAAATATATTCCTCCTATCAAGCAAATTTTCATTTGAGTCATAAATGCCTCTATAGGTGTGAGAAATATAAGTTTTCCAACTGGCTTTGAAATATATTCCATTAAATCAGGTATAAAAAAATATGTTGCTATAGCGCCAACAGATACAAGAAATACTGATATAAAAATCAAATTTCTAAAGCGCTTTAAGATAATCCATAAAGACTTGTGAAGTCTTTCAAAATCTAAGTCTAAACCATTTAACACTTATAATTTTTTCCCATTCTGTCTAATATTTCCCACTCTTTTTGTAAGAAATTGTTTGTCACAAAATTCCAAAAGGGGAATAGAAAATTTTCTTGTAGTTTTCGTGAGATCCTTAAATTCCAAAACACTAAGATCGCTCTTGCTTTCAAAAAAATCTCTTAATAAGTTGGTTAGAATTTCCAAACTTGAGAAGTGTATATATATCTCTGGAGAGATAGACACCTGTATGACTTTCTGAGATCTTTTTAAAGATGCTATAGCATTGTTAAAAGCTTTTTTATCTTTATATTTTAAACTTATCTCGTCAATTGGAAGAACAGAAAAACCCAAATTTTTAATTTCTTCTTCAACTTTGTCAACCAAAGACAAAACCTTGTCAGAAACCCTTTCTTTCAGCAAAAACGTCTTATCGTCTAAATATCCTTTTTGCCTGGCAAACATGTCTATAATGTTCTGAGAAATCGGAGAGTCTAATTTTTTCAATATCTCTTCCTTAGGAATCTGAGTTTGATATGGATTTTTGGACTCTATGTCTAAAATAATGTTTTCCAATTTTCCAAATAAGACTTTCTGATAATCAGAACTAAAAAAATACATTTTCCCTTCATTCTCAAATATATTAAAATTTCCATTAGTAACAGATTCTTTAATATAGTCAGCGTTATAGCTTGTTTTCTTAGATATGTCAGAGAGTTCTATAATACCCTTTCTTTCTATAATCTGGGCAATATTAGACTTCAGATCTCCATTATCAATAGTCGATTTATCTCTTAGGTAAGTTGACAGATCTCTTAATTTGGCAGGCTCGGTGTCTAGTATAGTGCCTCCACCAAGCGTCTTTTTTACCGAAGGATCTCTTAAAATAAATTTATCGCCTCTGACAGCACAGATTGGAGTCTGGCAAGCAATCTTTATAATGTATGAATTTTTATCATCAGACGCATCTTCATTAAAAGATATTCTGCACACGCTTGATGACGATCCTATATAAAGATGTGCTCTCTTGTTGTTCTTTAAAGATCCATAAGAGCTTAAAACGTTTAAAGAACCCACAAGTTTTGTGGATTCTAAATAATAGTTTTTCTCAACAAGCACTCTGCCTCTCATTATAAAATTTTCATCCAGGGCAGTATTAACATTTACAGCCAACCTCATGCCTGTATGCCCTTCTTGAACTTTGGAAAAGTGGCTCTCAAGATTTTTTACCCTAACAGCATCCTTAAATGGCAGTATTTCAAGAGTGTCGCCAACTCTAACCTTTCCAGAATACACAGTGCCCGTAAGCACAAGACCAAAGCCCTTTATCTTGAACTTTCTATCGATAAAGAGTCTGAAAGGTTTCTTGTCATCGTCATAGCGCTTTGAATAAAGCTTCTCTACCTCATCGTTTAAAACATCTATTATTTCATTGAACCCCTCGCCATTTATTGAAGAAACACAAATTATAGGCTTATTTTCTAAAAAGCTCCCCTTGACAAAGTCTTTTATCTCTTCTTTCAGATATTCCAACAAATCGTCTTCAACTAAATCTTTCTTCGTAATAACAACCAGACCGTCTTTAATTTCTAAAAGTCTAAGTATCTCAAAGTGTTCTCTTGTCTGCTCTTTTATCCCCTCATCGGCTGATACTACCAGAAGAGCAAGATCGACACCGGCAGAGCCAACAAGCATGTTTTCAACAAACCTTTCGTGTCCCGGAACGTCCACAATACCCAATATCTTTCCCGAGGGCAGCTTTAAGCTGGAAAAACCGATGTCAATAGTCATGCCTCGACTTTTCTCTTCAGGAAAGCGCTCTGTTCTTCTGCCAGTAAGCCTAGCAATCAATTCAGTTTTACCGTGATCTATATGTCCAGCAGTTCCTAATATAAAATCTCGCATTCACCACTCGCAGTAAAATTTTGGCGGGAGAGTGAGGGAATTGAACCCACCAGGGGTTTTTAGACCCCACAATGGCTTTGAAGGCCACGGCATCCACCAGGACACATACTCTCCCAAAAGATATTTTAACACAACAAAATTGATAAAAAATTATTTATAAATAGTTACACAACATCCTTAAATACTACCTTTGGGAAAATGCCCTCCACATCTTCTGGCAAACAAACAGCAGTGCCTGGTCTCGTAGTAGTAGCAGTCCCAGCTGCGACGGCAAAAGCAAGAGCATCTTTCAAGCTCCTACCTTCCTTCAATGCCAGAACAAAGCCCGCAACAGAAGAGTCCCCGGCACCAATGGTGTTTTTCACATCAATGGGAGGAGGAGAGGCCCAATATTCTTCTTTTGAGCTCACACAGAGCATTCCCTTTGCACCCATTGAAACCAAAACTATATTAATACCTTTTTTACAAATTGTCCTTGCCTCTTCAGCAATATCCTTTATGTCCTTAAGCTTTTTATCTACCAATCTCTCCAATTCATGAATATTTGGCTTTATTATATGCGGCTTGCTCGAGAGGCCCACTCTCATAGCCTTGCCGTCGGTGTCAAAAACAACCGTAGCACCAATTTCTTTAGATATATCAATAAGTTTATTATAAAAGGCAGGCTGAACTCCTATGGGCAGGCTCCCACTGATAATAACGTATTCAGGACTTGACAATGACTGGATTTGTTTTATGAGCCTCATCAGATCGTGTGGTTGAATTTCAGGTCCCATTGCAGTAAAAAGAGTCTGAGATTGCGTCTTTTCGTCATTTAAAATGATATTTGTTCTGGTATTTGTAGAAATATAAGTAAAATTGCACCTTACGCCATCGTTTAGCAATCTGCCCTCAAGCTCTTCTCCTGGAAATCCTCCTACAAATCCCAGTGCAACGTTATCAGATCCAAAGTTAGCAAGGACCCTTGAAACGTCTATTCCTTTCCCGCCTGCATAGGTAGCTTCTCGGGTAATCCTGTTTGATTCGTCATATTTAATGTCTTCTATCCACATCTGTCTATCTAAGGCTGGATTCAGAGTTATCGTGTAAATCATTTTTCCCCCTTTAGATAAGTTATCTAATTTTACAATCTTTATGAACGTTAAGTTGGCTGGGGAGGGTGGATTCGAACCACCGAATGCTGGCTCCAAAGGCCAGTGCCTTACCGCTTGGCTACTCCCCAATTTTCAAGTACTAAATTATAACAAAAATTATCAAATTTTACAAAGAAGCAAGTGAACTTCACAAAGATTATAATTCTATCTCGAATGCCCTCCTTGGGCAAACCTTAACACATATCCCGCACATCACACAATTTTCTTTTATAAATTTTAGCTCATCATTCTCGTCAAGAACAAGCGCCCTGCTGGCACAAACGCCTACGCACAGACCACAATTAACACAGAGATCTTTATCGTGAAACAGTTCTTTCTCAAGAGAGTCAACCCTAATCTTATTGTTTTGCAGATAACTAATGCCTCTTTCAAGTCTGCCCTTTTCACCTTCGAGCTCTATCATCAATCTGCCTTCTTTTTCTGGAGATATCTGGGCTCTAATAATATTGACAATCAGATCGAAATCTTTTACAAGGTGGTATGTAATTGGAAGTTCAGCCAGTTCAGGAGAGAAACTTAAAATTAATTTTTTCTTAATTATTTGTGTACTCATCTTCTCCTTACCTCCAATGGCCTGACAATTTTATCTTTCGGAAGAAGCTCTACCGGTTCGCTTAACAAAAACTTTTTCTCTACTATCATTTCTTTCAGATTAGTAGCAATTTCCTTAGCTAATGCCCATGAAGAAGTGGAGCCTGTGGGAACTTTTTTGCCATGGATCTCAATAAAACCGCTTCTTAGTTCCTGATAATTTACCTCCCTAACAATCGGCCTTGAACGTGATGCAACAGAGTAGTCAACTACTACTGTCTTTATGTCTTCATTTCCAAGAGACAATTGGTGCATCATGTCTTCGTCTATTACAGGTATAGGTATGCCTATACCCATCATCAATGATATTCCATAACCCTCAAAATATGCGCCGCGAACGTATCTTTTGTTCATTGATTTTAAATCTCCGATTAGCGCAAGCGTTCCCGCAGGTCCAATAGGCAGATTATTTTCATCTCTTGGTTTTGATGAATTGTGTTGAGTACCATGCCATGCCACATAGCCTATTGATCCACCAAAAAATATCCTTGTGCCTATACCAATTGTTCTGTACTCTGGATCTTTGAGCATAGGAGACCACAAGCCACATGTGGCATAATTGACATTTCCATATTTAGGCAAAAGCGCGCCCATATAGGTATAAAGTCTCGTATCAGAAGAGTTAGTTGCCGCAGCATAATTTTGATAGCAATTTCTTGGATTAAACATTATTGCTTCATTTATCTGGTCAAGAGTTATCTTTGTATCAATGTCCTTTTTAGGATAACAGTCTGTCCCTGTACCTGTAGCCTCCAGCCTTACTCTCTTTCCTGACAAAAGATCTTCAATTACGTGTGCACCGCCATACTCGAAATTTTCTGAAGACCTTGCTGTAGCGCCAAGATACGCATCAACTGCTGCGATATAACCATACGCAGGCACTGAGTTTAACATCACTGTATCCATCTTCAAGGGGGGTTCGGTGTGGCCAAAGTTCAAAAAAACACCCGAAGAACACATAGCACCGAAGGTGCCAGTAGTTACCACATCTACCTTGGAAGCAGCCTTTTTGACGCCTTCTTCCTTAACCAGGTCATAAGCTTCTTTCGCTGTTAGAACCACCACCTCGTCTCTTTCTATCTTTTCATTGATCTCGTCTATAGTTCTAACCACAAGAGTAACCCTCCTTTTCAAGACTAAAAGCCTTGTGAATGGATCGAACTGCCTTTTTTACATCTTCCCTTGCAATTATACAAGACACCTTTATCTCAGATGTAGAAACCATCTGAAGGTTGATGTCTACTTCTGACAAAGCCTTGAACATTGTAGCTGCCACTCCAGGCCTATCCCCCATACCTGCACCAACCACAGAAACCTTTGCAACTTTATCGTCATAAATAATACCCTGAGCACCTATTTCTTCAGAAACAACTTTCAAGATGCTTAGAGCCTTAGGCAAATCTTTCAGAGATAGGGTAAATGCCATTTCGGTAAAATTTGTATCGGGTGAAATTGACTGGACTATAACATCTACATTTATATTTTCTTCAGAAAGGGTGCCAAAGATTTTATATGCAATCCCAGGTCTATCTGGAACTTTAATTATCCCCACCTTTGCGACATCCTCATCAAAAGCAATCCCTGTAACAACATTTCTATTTTCCATTTCAACAACCTCCCTAACGTCTGTACCAGGACAATCATAAAAGCTTGAAAGAACCCTTAAAACAACGCCATAGTGTTTAGCAAGCTCGACTGACCGAGGGTGCAGAACCTTTGCGCCTAAGAGAGCAAGCTCCATCATCTCATCATAAGTAACTGTCATTATCTGTCTGGCATCTTCTACAACCCTGGGATCTGTGGTATAAACTCCCTTTACATCGGTATATATTTCACACAAATCTGCTTTTATCGCTGCAGCGATAGCCACCGCAGTTGTATCGGAACCGCCTCTTCCAAGAGTAGTTATAGAATTGTCATCAGCAACTCCTTGAAAACCTGCAATTACAGGCACTTTCCCTTCATCCAAGACTTGTTCCAACAACTCTGGATCAATAGATAAAATCCTCGCTTTTTCATGCAAACAAGTTGTCTTTATATTTGCCTGCCAACCAGTAAAAGATACAGCATCTATGCCTATCTCGTTAAGTGCCATAACCATTATAGCAATAGAAACCTGCTCTCCAGTAGAGAGCAAAACGTCCAATTCTCTTGGTGACGGGTTCTTTGTAATCTTGTCTGCAAGAGATACAAGATGATCAGTGGAATCACCCATAGCAGAAACTACTACCGCTACCCTATCGCCGCTCTTTACGGCCCTACTGATCAGATTTGCAACGTGTTTTACCCTATCGGGACTGCCAACAGAAGTGCCTCCGAATTTTTTTACAACCAACAATGGGGTGTCCACCTCCAAAAATAAAATAATATATTATAACAACAAATTATTTATTATTTAGGTACACATTTAATATATAATATTTTGCATTTACATCAAATTCTTTCCATTTAGAAACAGCGCCTTCTGGATCAAAGCTATCCGGAACAAAAGAAAATATAGAAGGGCCTGCGCCTGATAAAGAGGCAAAATATGCACCATCACGCATAATCCTATCCTTAACCTCTAAATATCCTGGAATCAACTTTGCACGAAAATTCTCGTGCAATCTATCATATATAGCATAATGCATAATATCATATCTCTTACTATATAGAGATTCCAAAATGAGATTTGTCTGAGAAATATTTTTTATTGCGTCTGAAATATTAACTTCCATTGGAACTACCTGTCTAGCCTTTTTTGTTTGCAGTGAAAAATCAGGCACAAAGACAATGGTTTTTGGAAACTCTTTTATAGAAGTTCTTATGGCCTTAAAACTACCATCAGAGTCAGTAAATGATATAGTCAGACCTCCCAATATGGTAGGTGAAACATTATCAGGGTGCCCCTCTACTGAAGATGCCAGAGAAATAAGCTCCTGATCGCTTAACTTGATAGAATGAGCAGATGAAATTATCTTCAATAAGCCTACTATCAAGGAGGCACTCGAACCAAGCCCCTTGCCTATTGGAATCTTGCTATTCAGGCTCCATGTAAGATTTTTTGGCTTGTCTATAGCAAGCACTTCGTGAAGCCTTGATTCAATATTTAGAAGTGAATTTTCAAGTTGCCTGGGTAGATTTGTGACACATCTTTGTCCAAATTTTGCCTCAATTTCTAAAAACAGATCAAGAGACAAACCAAAAACGTCATATCCTGCGCCTAAATTTGAAGTGCTACAAGGAATTAATTCGTAAAATTTTTCCATAATATTATGCGAATAATAATTAAGAGCTTAGCTCTTCTATTAGTTTGTGACCAACAATAAACTTTGAATTTATCGAAGACGCCTCAGTATATCTAAGATCGCTTAAAGAACCGATATAAGAGCGGTCGTAGAAAAGAGCTGGCACGTCTCCATGCTTATGAGTTTTTATTTCACATGAGGTAAGATGGTCTGAAACAACTAAGATTTTCTCAAATGACGATATGTTTTCTAAAATTATAGAAAAGAAATCTTTATCTATCTTCTCAAGAGCAGAAATCTTAAGAAATGGATCGCCTCTATGAGCGCACTCATCGGGAGCCTCAATATGAACCATAACAAAATTGTGTTCCTTTGAAGCCTGTACTGCGCCAATAGCCTTACCTGCAAAATTACTATCGATAAAGCCTGTAACGTTATCTACGCTAATTAAGTCCATACCAGACAATATGCCCAAACCATTTATCAGATCTACAGCACTTATAACGGCCCCATTAAATCCGAATTTATCTTTCAGTTGTGGTAATTTTACAACCCTGCCACCACCCCAGGGCCAAACCATACTCACTTTTAAATCGGGACGAGCAATTTTATAATCTGAGAAAACTTTTATAGAATTTTCAATTAATTTTTTTAAGTCAGGAAAATCGGGCAGATAATCTGCGAATTTCAACCCCAATATGTCGTGAGGTGGAGTCAATTTTGCGCCTAACCAACCTTCATCTCCTACAAGAATATGTCTATAACTAACCCCAGGATAAATTTTCGCATCAATTCCATCTAAAATCTTTTCTCTTGTTTCGATAATCAGTTCTCTTGAATCTTCTGTCTTTATATGCCCAGCAGAGTGATCTAACATAACGCCATCAGAAGCAAAGACCAGGTTCAATCTAAAAGCAGCCATACCCTCTTCAATTTTCAACCCCAAGCTTGCAGCCTCCAAAGATCCTCTCCCTGTATAAAACTCAATAGGATCATATCCCAATATAGCCATATTAGCTACTTCAGAACCGCAAGGAAGACTATCTGGCACGAAATTAGATCTAAAAATCCTGCTCATTTTTGCAATCTTATCTAAATTTGGAGTCTTTGCAACATCAAGGGGTGTTCTGTCGTTGAGTTCTTTCAATGGATTTTCTGCGCTGCCATCTAAAACTACCAGTAAAAAAGCCACATTGTGCCTCCCTGCCTAAAATTTATATGGTAAGCCTATTCATACATTAGTTATCAAATTTATATCTTACGCCGCCAAGGACTTCTCTATCGCTCCTCGTGAGATCTTTTAAATACATCAAAAGATCGACATCCTTAGTAACAGAATATGACAAAATACTATCAAGAGTAGTGCGCTTTGGATCGTATACTTCTGTCTCAAGGCCAAATTTGTCATAATGGACATCTACTCCAGCTCCCAAATGAGAATTCATATATCCCATTCGGACATCCAGGTTATCGTTTATCCTTTGGCCCGCCTGAGCATCGACCTTGGTCTTTCCGCCAGAGTCTCTGACTCCAAATCTGTAAAATCTATCTCCCGGAGGAGATATATCCACGAAAAATGCTCCCTCTCTTTCATCTTTTGGACCGCTAAAGACTCTAACCTGAGGAGTTATTTTAGTATTTGCAAGATAGTCTAAAACTTTTTTTGACCTCTCGGTAATTTCATGAGCGTTGGAAATAGTCTGTTTTATCTCCTCTTTGGTTTTATTGTCTTTTACAATATCATTAAGGTTGGCAGCTAAATTTGAAACATTTTTTGAAGCGTTATTAATATTTAGCAAGGCACTTTTTATCGAAGGCAGAAGCTCTGGATCGGATACTCCCTTATCGATATTCCTTGATATCTCCAAAAGGCTTTCAGAAAAACCCTTAAGGTTACTAACTGTTTGGCTTACGTCCGATTGATTTTTATAAGCAAGCGAGCTCAATACACTGGTAAACCTGTCTATATTGGTCGCAATAGAGGCAGCCAGAAAGAGTGTTTTCTTTATAGACTCCCTTGATTCTGGGTTTAGAAGCGTATCATGAAGGTCTTTTGTAAGGTCGCTGACTCGAACCAATAACAAGCTCGTCTCATCAAGTATCTGCCCATACGAAGGCGGTGAAATTCCTATGACTGTCGAACCATTAGAGAGATATTCTTTAGTCAAAACCCTGGGAGGAGTTATGCTAATAAATTTGTCGCCTACTAAGCCATAAGTTCCAATTGAAAAGTATGATCCCTTAGGTATAAGAACGCTCTTATTTATCATGATTACTGTTTCTACGCCTTTATCAAGGGTCGGTGTAATTTGCTTAATTCTTCCGACTTTAACCCCCATATAATAAACAGGGGCATCGGCTGCCAGACCACTTACATCGGGAAAGTATGCAGTTATATTATACATCGGCTTTAGGAAGTCACTTTGGAACCACAAAACAGAGCCCGCAAGTAAAATTAAGCTAACAATTACAAATATTCCAACTTTTATGGCTCTACCTTTTTCCAAATCTATCCCCTTTCGATTTTATAGCTATTTTCTAAATATTATAATTGAAAAATATATTTTTGCCCTCTGGACCAAGAAATGTTTTCACAAAGGGGTTGTCAATTTCTACAAAATCCTTGGGCTCTCCTTCGAATAATATTTTACCATTATCCACATAAATGATGCTCTCGCCCAGCCTAAATGCAGTTTGAAAAACATGGCTCACAATCAGA
Source organism: Thermodesulfobium sp. 4217-1 (assembly GCF_039822205.1). Lineage (NCBI taxonomy): Bacteria > Pseudomonadati > Thermodesulfobiota > Thermodesulfobiia > Thermodesulfobiales > Thermodesulfobiaceae > Thermodesulfobium > Thermodesulfobium fumaratoxidans. The sequence goes on along the minus strand of NZ_JBAGBW010000011.1, from coordinate 16,712 downwards.
ATCAAGGCGCCCGTTTGTTCCCTAAGATTTCTAATTAGGTCCTCTATAACCCTACTTGTATGAGGATCGAGACCGGTAGTCGGTTCATCGAACAAAACAATCTTTGGCTTATATACTATAGTCCTTGCAATGGCCACCCTCCTTTGCATGCCACCAGAAAGCTCTGATGGATACAAATTCGCACTATCCTCTAATCCTACAAATTTCAGAGCCTCTATTGAAAGGGAACGTATCTCTTCTCTTGACTTTAGCTTGTGCTCTTTAAGAAAAAATGACACGTTATCAATTACTTTTAGGGAGTCAAAAAGAGCCCCTGCTTGAAATACCATCCCCATATTTTTCCTTAATTCAAAGACTTCTTTGTTTGAAATCTTTGTAATATCCTTCCCCATAATCTCTATCTTGCCACAATCTGGCTTCATCAAACCGATCATCATTCTTAGGATGGTGCTCTTTCCACAACCAGAAGGCCCCATAATTATGGTTATCTTATCATCTGGTATAAAAAAGCTTATATCTTCAAGGACCGATCTGTCCCCAAAACTCTTTGAAACGTTAGAAAAGTTTATCATCTGGAAAACATTACCATTGAGAGAAAGTAGTTAAAAACAAAAATTAGGATTAAAGATACCACAACCGATAGCATGGTAGAATTCCCAACTCCTCTCGCCCCTGCCTTTGTCCTCAATCCTGCAAAAGTGCCCACAAGGGATATCGCACATCCAAAAATCATGGCCTTTACGAGGCTTGCCTCAATATCCCAAACCTTAACCAATATCTTTAATGATTCTGTGAAGGATGATGGGACAACCCCTCCATAGTAAATAGCCACGAAATAACCACCTATGACACCCGCTAAATTGGCTATAACAGTTAAAAGCGGAAGCATCAGCATACAAGCAAAAACTCTTGGTGCTACCAGATAAAATATCGGATCAACCGACATTGATGATAGTGCATCTACCTGCTCAGTAACTTGCATAGTCCCGATTTCAGCAGCCATAGCAGAGCCCACTCTACCTGCTACAACTACAGCAGTGATCATGGGACCTAACTCTCTTATTATTGCAATGCCTACTACGCCGCCAACTACTGAACCAGCCCCATAGAACACAAACTCCCTAGCGGTCTGAATAGCAAATACCATACCAACAAAAAGAGAGGTAATAAATACTATTGGTACCGATTCTACGCCTATCATAAAGCATTGATCGAGAAAAAGAAAAAATCTAAACTTAGCAGTTAAAACAGCTATCAGCGATCTAAAAAAGAGGTATGAAAGCTGCCCTACATCAGAAAAAAATTCACCAAAATATCTCATTAAGCCATCAAAACCTCTTTCATCCAGTATAAATATTCTGCCTCAATATCTTCAATTTTTAAGAAAATTAATTCAGGCGTATCATACGGATGATTTTCGAGCACCAAGGATTTTAACTTTTCTTTTAAAGACAAAAAGCTTTTGGCAATCAAGATATTCTCAGTATCTTCTTTTAATTCCCCTTCCCACATATAGATGGATTTTACATTTTTACAGATGTTCACACAAGCCGCAACCCTTGTCTCAACCAGCTTTTTTGCCAGAAAAACGGCATGCTCTTCCGGAACAGTTGTTATTGCAATACAAGGCCTATCTTTTATGCTTTTTTTGTTCTGCATTCTAACCAATCATTCAAATAAGATTCCCGTATAGCCTACCACTTGAGTGTAGTCCATATTCACATCACCAGAAGTCCTGTGCTCAAGAAGTTCTGCCTTGTCAGCTCCCAATTCCTTCAATATCGTCAACCCAAGAAAGCAAGACCATGCTCCGCACATAGAAACGTCTTCTTCATAAACAGTCTTGAGTAAGCCTGTTGGGTCCAATGATGTCAGATTTTTAATTACCTTTTCATCCTTGTTCAAGGTTATCTCCTGTGGTTCATGGTGATTTAGATCGCTGCTCATAACCACAACGACTGATTTATTAGATTGTTTGATCACGTTTGCAATACATCTACCTGTAGCAGAAAGAATGCCCTCCGATGTAGTAGAAACAGCAATTGGCAAAATTTTCGCATTGGGACAAACATATTTAATAAAGGGAACTTGAACCTCAAGAGAGTGTTCATTCGCATGAATTCTCTCGTTAAGATGAATAAACTCACAATGATGAAGCAAAGACTCCCCCAAATCTCTATCTGGCATAACCTCTCCAAGAGGCGTAGCCCATGAAGTCTGAGATAAAAATATACCATCTGATTCCATGGAATGCTTTGGACCTATAAGCACAAAGGTATCAGGACACTCAATTGAAGAATAAACCTTGCCAGCAATACTACCAGAGAAGTTATAACCAGCGTGAGGAACCACAACGCCTTTTACATTTTTTTTTGGATTGTCAGAAATTACTTCAGACATAAATTTCAAAAGATCTGCCTCTCTTAGCGGGTAAAAATATCCAGAAACATAAGCTGGTCTCAAGTTAAACACCTCCATTTAAAGTTGAAAAAATTAGTGACAGTATTAAACTAAAAAATAATGAAATGTGCTTTAATACAACAATCCATCAGTTAATTTTTAAATAGTTTTAATTTTGGAAATGCGTTTAGTAAATTTTTATATAACATCTTCTCCAAATCAGCAATCTCAATTTTTTTTATTAAAGAAACAGTTTTGATAACCTCCTTTACATTGGAAGGCTCATTTCTCTTCCCTCTATATGGGACAGGAGCAAGAAATGGCGAGTCGGTTTCTGATAAAATCCTATCAATCGGAGTTTCTAAAACCACATCTCTTAACTTGTGAGAATTGGAAAAGGTTATCGGCCCTGCAAATGATATAAAAAAATTCATAGATACCAATTTCTTCATGGTATCAACAGAGCCAGAAAAACAATGGAAGACCCCACCTATAGCTTGAGCGTTAGTTTCTTCCAATATAGCAATAGTATCCTTGGTGGCCTCTCTCATGTGAATTACAACCGGAAGCCCCACTTCCCCTGCTAGCATTAGCTGTTTTCTAAAGCAATTCATCTGAACGTCCCTTGGAGAGTAATCGTAATGATAGTCCAAACCTATTTCACCAATAGCCAAAACGTTTTTCAAAGAGGTTAAATCTTTTATCGCCTTGTAAGAACCCTCACTAAAAAATTTAGCCTCATGCGGATGATATCCCACTACAGCAAATATCTTGCCATTATATTCACTTGACAATTCAACTGATTTAACGGATGTCTCAAGATCTGAGCCCACGTTGATCATAAGATCAATGCCTTCGTCAAAAGCCCTTTTTATAATCTCTTCCCTGTCAGGTTCAAACGATTCGTTTTCCAGGTGTAAGTGGCTGTCAAAAAACATTATGAGTCAAGCCTCTTAAAAATAGGCTCGCCTTTTTCAATCTTACAAGGCATAGGCAATAGGCCCCAATTAAAATCAGACCAATCTGCCTCCTTGTCCACAGAAAGTCTTTTCAAGACATCTCCCGAAATTGTGGGCATAAATGGATAAAGGGCTATTGCAGCAAGTCTTATCACCTCAAATACATGATAAAAGGTGCTTGCAACTTCGAGGTCAAAGCCCCTTTCTTTAAAGGATCTCCAGGGAGAAGTCTCATCTAAAAATTTATTTGCGCCCTTAACTAATATCATTATTTCTTCGAGAACAAAGCTAAACGACAGGTTGTCATAATGCTTTTCAATTCTTTCCTTCATGCCCTCAAAGATGTTTCTTAATTTTATATAGCTCTCTTTATCAAAATACTTATCTGCATCGCTCAATGAGCTATCGTTATAATTTTCAAGCATGGAAGCAGTTCTATTCAGAAGATTGCCAAAATCATTTGCAAGATCTGCATTTAAGATATCTTTTAGACCTTTATGAGAGAAGTCTCCATCTTGTCCAAACGGAACAGCCTTCATCAAAAAATACCTCATTGGATCCACCCCAACCTCTTTCGATAATGCCCAAATATCCACTACGTTTCCCTTGGATTTTGACATCTTCTCGCCTTCCATCGTCCACCAACCATGTCCAAAAACCATTTTTGGCAAAGGAAGCTTTGCGCTCATTAGCATAGCAGGCCAAATTATTGCATGAAAACGCACAATTTCTTTGCCTACAACATGAACGTCTGCAGGCCAAATGCTTCTAAATCTCTCTTCATCCTCAGCAAACCCAGCAGCCGTAAGATAATTCAACAGCGCATCAAACCAAACATATATAACATGACCTGGATCATCAGGAACCTTTATCCCCCAGGAAAACTTGCTCCTCGATATAGAAAGATCTTTGAGCCCTTGACTAACGAATTGAATGACTTCATTTCTTCTAAAATCAGGCATTACAAAATTTTTCTTGTCGTTATAAAGATCTAAAAGAGGCTGAGTATATTTTGAAAGTTTGAAGAAATAAGATTCTTCTTCCATCCACTCCACTTCTCTCCCACAATCTGGACACTTTCCATCTATAAGCTGATCGTCTGAGAAAAAGGTTTCGCATGGCACGCAATACCAACCAGAATATTTCCCCTTGTATATATCGCCATTATTATTAACAATCTGCCAAAATTTAGCTACTGCCTTATAATGTCTCTCTTGAGTAGTCCTTATAAAGTCGTCATTGGATATGTCAAGAGCAGACCACGCATCCTGAAAAATTCCTGCATAATAATCTACATATGATTTTGAATCTGAAGCATTTTTTTCTGCTGCCTTTTGAATCTTCTTGCCATGTTCATCAGTTCCTGTAAGAAAGAAAACTTCTTTACCCTGGAGCCTTCTAAACCTCGCAAGAACATCGCATGCCACAGTCGTATAAGCATGACCTATGTGTGGTTTATCATTTACATAATATATAGGTGTAGTGATATAGAAAGATTTTGCCATATAGCCCTCCTAAAAATTATATAAATATTATAACCTATTGTTAGTTTTGCGATATCACTCTGCCTACAGAAAAAATTAGCTAAAATTAATCCTATAAATTTTATTTCCTCTCCAACCTTACTGCGCTACCATAAACTACAACTTCGTTCATAGATTGGCCTTTTCCAGAATCAAATTCATTAGAATCAAATCTTACGCCTATTACAGCATTTGCTCCAACATTTCTGGCATTTTCAATCAGCTTCTCAATAGCATTATCTCTATTTTTCATAATCATCTTGGCATAGCCACTCTGTTCACCGCCAAATATTGCTCGAATGCTGCCAAAAAAGTTTCCCAAGATATTTCTGGAAAAAACAGAGACACCAAACACAATGCCAAACCTCTCTTTAATCAAAAAACCCTGAGGATCAAGCTCTGTGGTAATCAAGATCTCACTCTCGTTACCTCCCCTACGATTCATATATTTAATAAAGCCTGTCGCAACAGAACGAAAAAGTCTTTATTCAACTACCGCTTATCCTGCAAAAGCTTTTTATAAAGCCAGTTTTTGTTTATTCCTATGTGTTTTGCAAAAAGCTTTGAGAGATTCGATGGTTCGACACCAAGCTTTATTAAGTCAGCAGCTAATTCATAAAATCTCTCGTTGTCCTCAGCCAAGTCGATTGACTCAAGAGCCACCACAATCTCCCCTTTAACAGAAGATAAGTCAGCTTTTTCCTCTACAGAAAAGAGCTCAAAACAATTTACTTCTTCATAAATTTTTGTTATTTCCCTTAAAACACAGACCTTTGGGTTAATCTCAAAATTCGCTTTAATCCATAAGAGCGTCTCGTACAACCTCTTGGCTGATTCAAAGAAGATAAGGTGTCCTTTGGAATCCATATAAGCCTTAATTACTTCTTTTCTCTTAGATGTATCCTTTGGAAAAAATCCTGCGAAAAGCCATGAATTCGGCTTGAAACCAGATAGAGCAATCGAAGCTGTCAGCGAGCTTGGTCCAGGTATCACAACTACATCATAATTATTTTCTCTGACCAAATTAACTAAAAAAGACCCTGGATCAGAAATACCAGGCATGCCAGCATCGGTAACCAAGCCTACCGATCCACTTTCAAGTTTTTTTAAAACAAATTCAGATTGTTTTAAAAAATTATGAGAATTAAATGAAAAAAGGGGTTTCTTAATGTTGTAGTGACTAAAGAGCTTAGAACTTACCCTTGTATCTTCGCAAAATATAGAATCTACAAGACTTAGAACCTCAACTGCCCGAAAAGTAATGTCTTTGAGATTCCCTATCGGGGTGCCAATTAAATATAGCTTGCCTTTCAGGACCTTAGCATCTCGCTTTTGCCTTCAAGTACCGCTCCCTCGTCCACAAATAGAATGCCGACCTTTACATCCCCAAACACTTTTCCGCTGTTATGTATCACAAGTCCTTCGGTGGCCTCTATATTTCCTCTAATTTCACCAAAAACAGACACCTTTTTAGCCTTGACATTAGCGTTTACTCTTCCATCCTGTCCCACGAATAGCTCTCCGTCAATGGCAATCTCCCCTTCAAAGGGCGAATCTATCCTTACATTTCCCTCACCCTTCAGAGTCCCAGAAAATTCATTTTTATGACTTAGAATGGTATCCGGGCTTACTGGGCTGCTGCCTCTTTTAACTTTAAATAACATCATTTCTTCCTCCCTCAAAGCTCTGCAGGATTTGCTCCAATTACTGACATTGGATTTATTACCCTGCCATAATGGTGGACCTCATAGTGAACATGCGGTCCAGTTGTAAAACCTGTCAAGCCTATATATGCAATTACCTCGCCTCTCCTAACCCTCTGACCGACTTTAACTGCGAAAGCACTATCATGAGCGTAAATCGTTTCATAGCCATTGCCGTGATCAATTATTACTGTCATGCCGTAACCAGATAGATACCACCCAGCAAAAACAACCACTCCATCGCCTGTAGCATAAATCGGGGATCCATAACCAGTAGCCACGTCAATTCCTGGATGGAAATCTCCAAAAGCAGGCCTATATCCAAAGTAAGAAGTAATTACACCATCAGCAGGAAAACCTGTAGGAAATGAAGCATATTCGTTAATCTTTCTCTTTGCTATCTGAGATATTTGTAGAAAACTTCTTTCTCTAGAAGACAGTTGAGTCCTAACAATGGAAAGATCGTTTTTTATATTTGCAAGCCTTGGATCCATAGTGACGCCAAATAAATTTCCCATATCTTCTGAGCCAATTGGAGTTATTCCCTCTATAGAAGATGATTTATCAGATTTAGCTTTGGAAGTAGAGTCAGAGGGCTCAGATATGCCTAAATTTGATCTTAATTCTCTTTCTTCATCGCTAAGACGCTTAAGATCCTTCTTCAGAGATTCTGATTCAATCTTTAACTGTCTTATCTCTTCAACTTGCCTTGCATTTTGAGATTTTACGATTTGATAATCTGATAATTTTGAGTTTACACTTAGAGCGAAGAAGAAGGTCCCAATTACGAAAAGTGCGCCAAAAAATAAGATAGTAAGACAAAAAACCAAAACCCCCCAACTCATTTTAAAGGAGAATGGAGTGTGACCTGAATGAGGCAATATCATAAAGGTAATTTCATCGTTCAATCTTTTTGGCATAGCACCTCAAAACTTAGCTAATTTTACTTATAGCAATCTCCAGGGCTTTTCTCTCTTCTGGAGACATCTCCAGATTTACCGAACCGTTTGACACTTCTTTTGTATAAACTCTGGTAAAGTCTCTACTCATCAAAGAGGTCACTATGATACCGTTTTTATTTGCGTTTAAAAGGGCATAAGAAAAAGAATACATACCGCTAATATTGTCAAAAGCATCATACCTAACAATTCCATAAGACTGAAAGGTATTGCTTAATTTTACAAATATCTTTTCTATATCGCTCGATAGGAGTTTAGAGTTGTTTTCAACGACCTCCAGTTTACCCTCAAGTTCTTTAATTCGATTTTGTATCAGCGTTCTTCCCGCCGGACTAAAGGCGGCAAACTCAGAAAAAGATCTTTTAATAAATATAAACATTGCACTGATTATAACAACGTTAAATATTGCAAAACTTAGAACTATAAGTATTATTTGATTGCCTGATAACTCTATTTCCTACACACCCTTTCGTACTCCAATACTAATACCTTGGTTCAACAATCAGCTTTATAGCAGTCCTCTCTTCCTCATCCACAGTTACATAGGTAAAAGATGGTATACAAATAATATCAAGCCCGCCTGGAGCAAGATAACCTCGTGCTATGATGACTGCCTTAATAGCCTGATTAACAGCACCTGCACCAATAGCCTGAACCTCTACTCTACCCTTTTCCCTCATTGCTCCGGCAATGGCACCTGCCACTGACTTTGCGGCTGAGTTAGCGCTTACCCTAATATCTGCCATAAATGCCTCCCCAAAATTAATACAATTTCTCTACTTTAATTAAGAAATCAAAATGGTCGGGGTGAGAGGATTTGAACCTCTGACCCCCTGCTCCCAAAGCAGGTGCGCTCCCGCTGCGCTACACCCCGACATCTCTAAAAAGAATAACACAATTATCTAAGTTATGCAATATCACTAATAAAAAGTACAAATAAGTTTTCCCAATCAATTTCAATCTCTTAAGTTTATTAAGAAAATTTGATATTACTCAGAACGAATTTAAAGACCAAGCCTGCTAAAAACTAACACAAAACTATTAGATCTTTACTGATTATATAAAATGTTTTATATTATTTTTATGTTAAAAAACTGTTCAAAACTATTACATAGATCGCATGCTTTAAATAAGCCGAAATTAATGAAGAATTTTTCACGTTCAATGTTATTTAGTTTTATATTATTTAACTTTTAATATGAAAATAAAATCAAACATAGACAAACAAACTCCATTTACAGCATCCTTGCTACTTACTGGCGTGAACTTGTTCTCAAAACCTCTTGCCTTCTTAAGGGAGCTTCTGTTTGCCTATTCTTTTGGAATTAGTCATATCACAGACTTTTTCTTCTTTACTTTCAATCTCTCGAATTCTCTTATATGGTCAATATTAAAAACCTATTCTGGCTCCTTTATGCCAGTATTTTTGGATATGAAATCCAAAGACAATGATAGCGCTATTGAATTTCTTGCTAATTCATTTTTGTGGATAATAATCCAATCATTAATACTTTTTTTATTAACATCAGTAATAATATTTGTATGGCAAAGTGAAGACAAATTAATTGGCACTAAGCTTGCCATATCCATAGTAGTCTTAAACGTTTCATATTCGACGCTTGCAGGAATTGGTCAGTTTTTAACAGTAATATGCCAATCTTACTATCAATTTTTCTATCCGGTGCTCTTTGCCTTTTTGTTTAATATTTTTACAGTTGGCGCACTGTTATTTTTTACAAAATCATTTGGCATAGAAGCTTTTATATTTTCACAAGTAATCTGGGCTTTATTGCAGATTATCGGACTCTATATCTGGATAAAAAAACAAATTCATATTAACATCTTCCAAAAATTTAAACTTTTTAATATAGGACAGAAAAGACTTTTAAATTTATTGCTGCCCACTTTAATAGGCACAAACCTTTGGCCAATTCATCTCTTTATAGCGACTACTGCAGCATCATGGCTTGCAAGCGGAGCAATAAGCGCTGTCAATTATTCTGCAAGATTTGAATATGGGACAGCAGGGCTTGTAATATTTTCTATAATGAGCGCCCTCTTTCCAACTCTTATATCATTCGCAAGTGAAAATAAAATCAATGAGTTCAAGAGAACTTTTTCAAACGGCATGAGCGCAATAATATATCTCATGTCTCCAATTGTCTTTAGCACTATGTTTTTTAGCTACATAATAATATCAATTACTTATAGACATGGAGCTTTTAATAACAGCGCAGCAATAATAACTTCTCAGTTTTTGTCTTACCATATATTGATGCTGTATACAGTTGGAATAACTGGCATGTCATACCAAGCCTTTATAGCTCTTAAAAAACCCTGGGAAAGCTTCTGGTCAATATTAGTTGGAATAGTGTGCAATATTTTGATTTGTATATTATTTGTTAAATCCTTTGGCATAGTAATGATAGCTTTAGGATCTATTGCGGGCACACTAATAAGCTCGATATGGCAGCTTTACATTCTTGACAAGAAAGAATTGTTTTCTCTAAAGAATTTTTTTTCAAGAATATTAATTAGAGGTTTTTTTGCCATTTTGTGCTGTTCAATATTTTATTTGCTCTCACTTACCACACACATAAGAGGATATCTTGAGATAGTTTTTCCCCTGTCTTCAATAGCACTTTATTTTATTTTAAGCTTTATTTTAAAATGGGAAGAATCTTCATACTTCTTTAATAAGATATTCAAGTTAACAAAAAGAGTTACTAATTAATAGATAAGAATCTCTTATGGGTTGTGTTGTTAAAAAATTAACAAATTATTAAACTTATATCCTGACTTTTGCAGCAAATAAAATAAAAAAAGCTCATAAATGCCTTTGTATCAAGGTTTTATGGGCTTTTTAGTTTTACATAAAGTTGTTGTATGTTCAGGACTTTTTTGTAGCTCCTAGTATTTTTCTTATGTCTCCCAATCTAAGATACTTGTGACTTAGATCTATACCAAGCTTTTCTGCTATTGCTTTTGTTACTTCATCGGCATAATCAAATACATACCAGTTTTCTTCAAGAAGGGTTCCAGATGATTTGTTTAGACTTTCTACTATCTTTGGAATAGAGTACTTGTTATCTAAGCATTGAGCTAATAGACGGACTATTACAAGAGATGTAAAGCATATAAGGAAATGAGCCTCTATATGATCATTTCTTGAAAGATATACTGGTCTTGTTTCAAGGTCGCTTTTAGTTACTTTAAATGCATCTTCAATCCTCCAAAGTCCACGATAGATTTCAATTATCTCATCATCGCTCTTCTTCCATTCACTGGTTACAATAGCGTAATATCCATCAAACTTTTCTTCTTCTCTTAATTTATTCTCATCAAATACAGGCTTTTGCTTTGTAGTTAGTATCTCTCCTGTTTTTGGATCAAAGACAAGATTTTTAACATATTTGGCTGCTCCATAAGATGTGGCCCTGTTGTATCTTGAAGGATTATTAACTAAATCTAATGCCTTTGATAGAGCGCTAGCTCTTTCTGCCTTTGCTCTTCTGTCATAATCAGCGCTGTAAAAGATAACCTGTTTTTCATCAATTCTAACCTTAGTTCTACTTCCTTTAGAATTACTTACTGCTATTTCACGAGGATAGAGTCTAGACTTTATTTTGTAGTTGTCTCCAATATGTCTGTAACCTGATTCATCTAAGACATAGTCTTTTAGTTCTTTGTTGGCCCCTCTTACAGTTTGTGAATAGACATATCCATCACCCTTAGCAAGGTTAAACGCAATATTATCTGCTGTATTAATTCCTTTGTTTGCAACAACAATAATTCTTCCAACATCATAATCTCTTTTAACCTTGTCTAAGGTTGGCATTAGAGTTTCACAATCATTTGTGTTACCAGGAAATAGATCATATGAGATAGGAATACCCTTTGTGTCCATAAGGAGTCCCATCTGTACAATAGGATTTGGTCTGTGTTCTTTTGATACTCCCTTTCTCTTCATCTCGTCTTGTCTATCAGTTTCAAAGTAGTAGTTGGTAACATCGTAATAAACTAGATCGGTAGTTCTACCAAACTTACTTCTCATCTGCCTGTGTAAATGCAGTTTAAGTCTGTCTTTAAAGTTAACTATCTGTGTAAGACAACGGTAAATATCATCTAATGAGAACTCTGTATTCTCAAAGTAATAATCTTTGTCCTCATAAGTCTTTTTCTTAGAGTTAGGAGAAAGTATTCTAGAAAAGATAAGTAGCTTCATAACGTTATTTGTATTAAATTCAGCTTTAAATGCTCTTGAATGATTGTAAAAGAAGACATCCAATTCAAGTTCATGATAGAGCTTGCTTAGTGCAGCGTAACCTATATTTTTTCTATTCGTTTGATTTTCAACAAGGGTCTCTTCTGGATTTAAGTTAATAGTAATAGGTTGTTTTTCTATAGCAATTTTCTTGTTCATTTCTTCAACTACGCCTCTGAAATGAACAATAGGGTCAGTATATTTCCTTGCAAGATCATCAAGATAACCAAGAGACTTAATAGTTTTGTGTCTGACTTTCTTTGTAACAGGGTCTCTATATCCTTGAACAATTGTTAAATAAGTGCGTCCGTTACTCTTGCCTACTTGTAAATTCATAATAAATACCTCCTTTATAAAGGCATTATAACATATTTATTAACGATTGTCAACTATTTACATCATAAAACTTGACAAAAAATAATCCATGTAAACAGCTATGTTTAGGGATTTATGCAAAAAAGATTTTAGAAGGTTACTGCAAAACTAGGGATATTCAAGTTAACAAAAAGAGTTACTAATTAATAGATAAGAATCTCTTATGGGTTGTGTTGTTAAAAAATTAACAAATTATTAAACTTATATGATATTATATTTACATGTTTAAACTTTCAACTAAAACAAGATATGGATTAAGAGCTTTATGCCAGCTTGCACAGGCGAAAAAGGGCTATACTGTGCCAGCTCATTTGCTTGCTAAGGATCAGGAGATATCCCTCTCTTACCTTGAGCAGGTACTAAATGTCTTAAAGCATCACGATATAGTCGAGAGCTTTAAGGGTCCTGGCGGTGGATACAAGCTAAATAAGGATCCGAAGAAGATTATCTTGAAGGATATCATAGAAATACTTGAGGGTCCTGTGCTGATTACAGAGTGTTCTGCAGATCCAGGGAAGTGTCACAGAGCTGAAGATTGCCTTACCAGGGCACTTTGGCAGAAGATTGGAAATCAGGTAAATTCTTTTTTGGAAAAGTTAACCCTTAACGACCTTGTAAAAAAAAATTGTAAGAAGCTCTGTAAATAACCTCCTACCTTAACTTCGCAAGAGCTTTACCAAAAATATCAAGGAAAAATCCTATTTCATCTTCTGTGGTTTTGTGGCTGGTAGAAAGAGTTATCACGCTTGATGCCTGTTCAAAAGAATAACCCATACTAATAAGAACTGGCGAAGCCTTCAATGCATAAGAAACACATGGTGAACCGCTTGAAACGTATATGTCATTTTCTTCAAGATAGGCAATCATACTTTCGCTTTTTATCCCATCTATTATAAAAGAAAGATGCCCTGGCAGCCTTTCAAGATCTTTGCCAACCATCTCTATCCCATCAAAAGAAAATATATTTTTAATCTCATCTATTGCTTTATTTCTTTTTTTAATTCTATTATCAAGATTTAGCATTGCCAATTCGGCAGCCACGCCTGTGCCCACTATCCCTGCCACATTTTCTGTACCAGCCCTCTTGCCAAACTCTTGAGGACCACCATAGATCAGTGGCATAAATCTTAGCCCATCTTTAAGATAGAAACCGCCTACTCCTTTTGGCCCACCAAAAATGTGCGAGCTAAAAGAAAGAGAATCTACCCCCAATTCTTTTACGTCCACGTGAATATTTCCAACTGCCGCAACAGCGTCAATGTGAAACAGTACATCTTTACTTCTCAAAATTTTTGAGATTTCTTTTATATTGTTTATAGTGCCCACGTCAACAGAACCAAAGTTAATCGAAACAAGCATGGTATCTTCTCTTAGAGCGCTCTCGACATAGGATGGCTTGATTTCACCATATTTATCAGGCGATAAAAATGTAACATAAAAACCAATTCTTTCCAAACTCCTCAATGGGTTTAACACTGAATGGTGTTCTGATTTTGAAGTAATTATGTGTTTACCATTTTTCTTATAAGCGAAAGAAAGACCTTTAATAATAGCGTTGTTTGACTCTGTGCCAGATGACGTAAATATAATTTCATCATTATTTGCATTTATAAGATTAGCTACTTTTGACCTGGCAACTTCAATCTCTTCCTTTATTAAGACTCCCATTTTGTTTTTAGAAAGGGGATTGTAGAATCTCTCCTTCAAAAATGGGCACATTGCCTCGAAAACTTTTTCTTCCAATGGAGAAGTAGAGTAGTAATCAAGATAAACCATTGGGTATTTCTTCCTGACATTTCTTAATGTAGAATTTCAAATAGTCATCCCCTTCGATAATCCCCAGAAATTCATGACCCGACATCTTACACCAATTTGGGATGTCTTCAAGCGCATGAGAAAAGTCGCTCAACACCTCAAGAATTTCTCCATCTTTTAACTCTTTTAATGCCTTTTTAATTGAGACAATGTGCATAGGACACATAAGATAAACTATATCAATAGTTTTATTGACCTTTAGTGGATTTAAAAATTTAAGATTTTCCATTTTTATCACCAAAATATTTTCTTTTGAAATTATTTACCTCTTCATCAGTTAACCACTTATATGAGCCTGAAGTTCCACCAAATCTAAGGTCCCCAATAGCAACCCTAATTAACCTCTTGACGCTGTAGCCCATTTTTTTGAGATATTCTTTCACCAAATGCTTCATACCCTCATGAAAACCTATTTCAAGCCAGGACGAATCGGGTAAATCTTTAAGAACCTTAAAGCTGTCAGGTTTAACAAATTTGCCTGCCAGACTGCATCCTGAAAGCACCTTCTCTTTAAGAGATATGTCAAACACCGGGGTAACCAAAATTTGATATTTTTTGACAACCTTAAAAGATGGATGGTGTATTTTGTGTGCAAATTCGCCGTCGTCTGTCATCAGAATTAGCCCCTCTGAATCAAAGTCTAACCTGCCAGCGGGAAATAGCCTCACGCTAAAATCTTTGAAATACTTATCCAGAGTATCTAAACCACTTGGATCTTTTCCAAGAGCCGTCAAAACCCATCTTGGTTTGTAGAAAAGCAAGTAATGCATATTTTCTTTAACTGCTATTAGCTTTCCATCTATTTTTACGATATCATTTTGTGGATCAATTCTATGTGATAGGTCTACAACAACGCTTCCGTTCACCTCTACCCTTCCAGACAAAATAAGAGCCTCTGCCTTCCTTCTGGAAGTGATGCCCGAAAAACTCAAAAATCTATTTATACGCATTAAATTATTAATTGTCATTAGCCCCAATCTATAAATATATAAATAATTTATATCTGATATAATTTTAACTCATTATATAAAACTTTTCAAATATTACTAAGTATAGCCTACAATACTCTTAAAAACTATATTTCATAGCTTTTGACTTTACACCTTTTATACAAAAGAGAATACAATATATATAATTTATAGAAAAATAAATTATAAGAAAAATTTTTATTGACATACAACAAGTGACATTTATAATGCTTCAATGAGATTAAGAACAAATTATTTGGTCATTTTTAAAAATATATACATAATACAAAAATTTGTAATAATACAATAATTTGTATTATTATGTATATGTACTTTTTGGTTTTAGCCTTTTAGATGAGCGTTTTAATTTACAAAAGTCCAAAGGAGGATAAAATGAGCTCAGAACAAGAAAAAACCGCAAGCAAAACAAGGGGTTTCAGCCTCTGGAACACCATTAATTCAAGGCTTTCTTTTAGCATGATACTGATAATAGTAATCTTAGGTGTCTCTATTATGCTCGTTTCAAATTTCGTAATAAAACAAAGCATAAAAGATCAAACAACTGCAGCTATGCAAGAGACCGCAAAGACCGCAAGCAACGGCATTAACACCTTTATAGAGAATAAAATTGGAGCATTGACAGATTTAGCTAAAGATCCTGCACTACAAAGTGGTGACAAAAATAAAGTTTTTGAATTCCTAAAAACTACCTTTGGGTCTTTCCCAGAGGCAAACGACACTTTTTATGCGAATGAAAAAGGTGAAGTGGTTGCAAATTCTGGTATTATTCCGAACATAAACGTATCAGACAGGCCTTACTTCAAGGCAGTAATGTCTACTGGCAAAGTATTCATCACGACTATATACATAAATAGACTCGACCAGAGCAAAATTTTTAGCATTGTGGTTCCAATTCTAAATGCATCGGGCACTCCAATAGGGTTAATTGGTGAGGATATAAGGCTCAGTACTGTAGAAGATCTGGTATCAAATATAAAGTTTGGCAAATCAGGATATGGAGTTTTGCTCGACAAAACAGGCCTATATATAGTAATGCCACCAAAAAAAGAGATGGTTATGAAAGAAAACATTACAAAAGTTAGCTCTACTATTACACCATCCCTTGCTGAGCTTGGCAAGAGGGTAGTAAGTGAACCTACAGGATTTGGCACCTATAGTTTTCTCGGACAGGAAAAGATAATGGCCTGGGACAGAATTCCCTCTACTGGATGGGTATTGCTAATTCCAGTCACATCAACTGATTTCTACTCAGGATTGTATAGCCTTCTCACAATAATATTTTTAGCTATCATAATAATCTCTATAATATCCTTCATAATATTTAAGTTCATATCAAGAAGCATTACAAAGCCTCTTTCAGAGATAGTGGAAGTAAACAAGAAGATTTCAGAAGGAGACTTAAACGTAGACATAAATACAGATTATTTTGGTGAGTTGGGGATTCTTTCAAGTAGCACTAAGAAGATGGCAGAGAACACAAGGTCTGTAATACAGAGCTTAAAGGGTCTTGTATCAGATCTACAAAATGCATCTGAAAAGGTAAAAGAAAACGCAACCATATTGTCTCATTCATCAGGAGAAGTCTCACAGGCAGCTTCGAATACAGCACATGGAGCAGAGGAGATATCAAAGATAGCTCAGACACTCTCTAATAAAGTAAATACCTTCTCAAGCACCACTCAGGCAATTGCAAAGGGAGCAGAAGAACAGGCAAACAATACAGAA